>CAZAON010000034.1:0-33766 GCA_964486655.1 uncultured Flavobacteriales bacterium | reverse complement strand
CTACCCGGACACAGACTACCGGAGCAATTCATGCCTGTATTCAATTTGCAAGTGCTACTTGTCAGGTTATGACTGTATCGGGAAATACGTTTGGTTTCGGAGCATCTAACGGAACAGGAACTTATAATTTTGTCGGGGCTTCTTCATCATCCAGATTTTTTGCAATAAATGTTTCAACTGCATCTACTACCGGAATTGGTTTTCATAATTTTACCAATAATACGATATCCGGAATATCATTATCCGGTACCTTAAGTGGTACAACTACTACTTCTCCATTTTTGGGAATTTACATTGTGGGAGAAGGAAATGCCACCGGTAATACTTTTGGTAGCATGAATGGTACTTCTTCTATTACTTTCTCTTCTGCCGCGACTGCAACTGCTGATTTTTATTGTATCTATAATAACAGCAGCAGCGCAACTGATATTTCCGGTAACAACGTTGGTAATATTACATTGGGAAATACATCAACCGGAGCTGTGAATTTTACGGCACTAAGAATAAATACCGGTGTTTCAGTTGGGGCAACAATAAATAATAATATTATTGGTAATATTTCATCTCCAATAAATAATACGGCTACACCGGTCGCTTCAAGGGTCGTTGGTATTAGTAATGGTTTGCCATTTGCTACGATCACCGGAAACGTAGTAAGTTATCTTACTTCTGCTTCGACAAACGTGAGTACGGGGGCTTCTGCATCTGTTGCAGGGATCATTCAGGCCGGAACATCAACTTCAGGAAGTTATAATGTCAGTAATAATACAGTCCATTCATTATCCAATTCCAATTCAACTGTAGCCAATGTGGTTGTCGGTATTCATTATACCGGACCTTCATCCGGAACAAATGTCATTGCGAAAAACCTTGTTCATTCCCTTTCAACGGCGAGTGAGACCGGAGTGGTAAATGGTTTCCAGATTGCCGGTGGAACATCAACTTTCCAGAATAATATGGTTCGTCTCGGTGTTTCAACAAATGTTGGATGTGTTATCAATGGAATTGAAGAAACAGGAGGTACAAATAATATTTATCACAATACAGTATATCTCGGGGGTAGTCCGGTTTCGGGAGCTTCTAATACCACTGCTTTTAAAAGTACAACAACCGGAACACGCGATTTTCGCAACAACATTTTTATTAACGACCGTTCAAATAGCGGAGCAACAGGAAAAAATTATGCTGTAACAGTAGGGGGTACAGGTGCTGCTCCTGCCGGCTTAACTCTTAATTATAATATTTATCGTGCGACTGGATCAGGTTCCGTATTCGGACTATATAATACAAGTGATGTTGTAAGTCTGGCTGACTGGAAAAATACGGCTGGAACAGCGGGATTTGGTCCGGGTCTTGACGCAAACAGTAACTCTAACGATCCATGTCTGGCCTTACCCGGCGGAACTGTTTCAACTCTCGATTTGCGTCTGACTGATTGCAGCGGAACAGGAAGTGCCGCTGATGCTGCGGGAATATTAATAGCATCAGTTACAGATGATTTTGAAGGACAAACACGATCGACTTTATCACCGACAGACATTGGCGCTGATGCAGGAAATTATGGTGCTTCAGGAATTGATGTTGGTATTGCATCTGTTCAAAGACCTACTGCTGTAACTTGTCATAGTGCCGCAGAGGATGTAATTGTTACTTTAACTAACTTCTCGACAGCGTCATTAGACGTCACATTAAATCCTGTATCAATAAGTGTAAACGTTACGGGTGCGCAAACCGCGGTTTTCAATTATACATTAAACGGAACAGGTGGTCAGCCAACATCAATTGCTGCCGGTACAAGTTTGGCAATTACAGTAGGACAGATAAATTCCACTGTGAACGGAACATATAATTTTGTTTCATCTGCTACAGTAGCCGGAGATGTTAACTCAGGCAATAATTCGAATTCTACTTCAGTAGTTGTGGCTTATACAGCTTTAAGTGTAACTGCTTCTGCTAGTCCGGCAACAAATTGTCAGACAGGTTCAGCAACAATAACTGCCGTGCCTGCCGGAGGTACTTTGCCTTATTCATATAGCTGGAGTCCGGGTGGTGCAACAACTGCATCAGTAGGAACGGGCACGATTACATCAGATGCAACATATACCGTAACTGTTACAGACGGTTGCGGAGTGAATACAAATACATCTGCAACGGCTGTTGTTTATAATCCGGCCGTAACAGGAACAACTCCTGGTTCACGTTGTGGTACCGGTACAGTCACTTTAGGTGCTACAGGCTCAGCTGGAACAACATTAAATTGGTATTCCGCACCAACCGGAGGTACATCATTGGGTACGGGAACAACTTATACTACCCCTTCAATTTCAGCAACTACTAATTATTATGTAAGTGCCGGATTTAACAGCGGAGGTTCAGAAAATGTGGCTACTCCAACAATAGGAACAAGTACATTTATCACAACTACTACGGGATGGGGTTTGCGTTTTACGGTAAATACTGCCTGTACAATAAACACCGTGAAAATTTCCGCTTCAAATACCACGGCGGGTGCTGCCTCTATTCAAATTAAAGTAACCGATCTGGCAGACGTAGTTTTATACACCGGTACGCTTCATAATTTTACCATTGGAACTACATTGGCAGAGTATGTTGTACCTGTAGGAATTACTTTGCCACCCGGAAATTATAAAATGGGAATGACTTATTCGGGAATAAGCGCTATGGTTCGTGAATCAAGCGGTGTCACATTCCCTTATAACGCTCCTTCAAATGCATTATCAATTACAGCGGGTGCAAATGGTACAGGAACCGCTCAAACTACATCAGCATACTACTGGTTCTATGCTTGGAACATTTCAAGTGGTTGTGAAAGTAGCCGTACTTTAGTGACAGCAACAGTCAATTCCAATCCGGTTGTTTCAGCGATCACAGGCACAAACAATTTCTGTCCAAGTTCATTTACGACATTAACCGCTAATGCGACTGCAGGTAGCGGAACAATTACAGGTTACCAATGGAGCCTGAATGGTACTGCAATAGGAATAAATGGAACAAACCCGACTTACGATGCTTCTGCAGCCGGAGACTATACAGTATCGGTAACCAATTCAGAAAACTGTACGGTAAGTTCCGCCAATTACAATGTAAGTGTCACACAATATTCAATGACGGCATCTGCTTCTGCAGGAGGAACAATTTCTCAACCGGGAAATGTACCTATAGATTGTGAAAGCAACCGGACTTATACTATTACTCCGGACCCATGCCACCATATTGATAGTGTCCTTGTTGATGGAGTAAATCAGGGAGCTATCGGCACATATACTTTTACAAATGTGTCTTCCGGTCATACCATAGACGCATATTTCAGTTTTGATACCTACACAATTTCAGCAACTGCAAGTTCGGGCGGTTCAATCAGCCCGTCGGGTGTTGCAACTGTAAATTGCGGTACAGACAATTCATACACAATAACGCCTGATCCATGTTATCATATAGACAGCGTAGTTGTGGACGGAGTTAATCTTGGCGCAATTGCATCACATACTTTTACAAATACGACAACAAATCATACTATTGATGCGTATTTCAGCATTACAACTTATACTATTACCGCATCTTCAGGTGCAAACGGTAGTGTAACTCCTTCAGGTATTAGTGTTGTAAATTGTGGGACATCTCCTGTTTATACAATAACGCCTGATCCGTCTTACAACATTAGCGATGTATTAATTGATGGAAATTCAGTTGGTATAGTTTCTTCATACACATTTACCAATATCAATGCTGATCATACAATTCATGCAACTTTCAATAGCTGTTTAACTCCGGCAATTGCAAATGCAGGTCCTGATGCAGTTATATGCCCTGAAACAAGTCTTACTCTCGGCGGTTCAATTGGTGGTACGGCATCAACCGCAACATGGAGCAGTAGTGGTACCGGTACTTTTAACCCAAGTAATGTATTCGGTGTTGCCACATCATATACTCCTTCAATGGCAGATATTACTGCTGGAACGGTTACTATAACCTTAACAACAAACGATCCTGATGGAGCAGGGGCATGTCCTGCAGGTACATCATCTCTTTTCTTAACATTCTATCCTGCGCAGTCGGTAAATATCTCCGGACAGGTTCAAATTTGTCCTTCAGGAAATACAACGCTTACGGCAAATGCAAATGCCGGAAGTACTTTTGCATGGTCATTGAACGGAACACCAAACGGTAATTCCGCGAATACTCAACTCGCAACGGCAATAGGAAACTATTCAGTGGTTGCTACAACAACTGATGGTTGTACTTCCTCTGCCAGCGTTACAACGATTCAGGTTGACACTCCTGATGTTTCGATTTCAGGAACAAGTCCGATCTGTACAGGAACCAGCACAACGCTTACTTCGAATGTTACTCTTGTAAATGGAACTGTAACAGGTTATCAGTGGACGTTAAACGGAAATAATATTTCGGGTGCAAATTCATCAACTTACAGTGCGTCAACACCTGGTACTTACAGAGTATTGGTTACTTCAAGTTACGGCTGCGGCGGATTATCTAGTCCGTTTACACTGGCCGGATTTACAGGTCCGCTTGCCGGAACATACACTGTGAATACAGCTCTTCCTGCATCATGTACAAATTATCATTCATTGGCTAATGTGTTATTCGACCTGAATACACGTGGCCAGTCAGCAAGTGTTATTATTGATGTCGCTGCCGGACATACGGAAATTGCTCCTGCCGGTGGATTAACAGTTAATCAATGTGCACTTACTGCCGGTTTAGAATCAAATGCTACACAAACAATTACTATCCAAAAATCAGGCGTTGGTGCCAATCCGGTTATAACAGCTCAAGTTGGAACAGGTGCAACTGATGTTGTATTCACCATAAAAGGATCTGACTACGTTACCGTTGACGGCATTGACATTGCGGCTAATCCTGCAAATACAACTGCCACAGAGCGTGCAGAAGGTGGTTACCTGATTACGGGTTGCAGTGGGACAAATGGTGCCCAACACAATACGGTTAAAAATTGCTCTGTATCATTAATTAAATCTAATACGAACGTATCAGTTGGTTTAGCGATTCAGAATGGCGGATTGACAATTACATCAGTAGACGGAGCGAATTCATATAATAAATATATAAACAACACTGTTAGCAATACTTTCTGGGGTGTCTATTTAACCGGATATAATGATGTATATCCATTTACATATTTCGATCAGGGAAATGAAGTGGGGCAGACAGGTCTTGGTAACAACATTTCGAATTTTGGTGGAGGTAATGCGACAACTGCATACGGTATCATCACGGAGTATCAGAATGATCTGAAAGTTGTAGGCAATACGGTGAATTCTGCCGGTGGTACGAATCAGATAGCCGGCATGAACGGTATCAGAACAAGTAATGCAAGCAATGCAAATACGGATGTAATTGGTAATACTGTGACGCTTGTAGCAAATTCAGCCGCAACAGGTCAGAACATTGCCATCATCAACGTTTCCGGTTCAAGATTTGGACGTTCTCCTAATCCATTAGTAAATAACACTGTTAACATCAAAGACAATATTGTTCAGAATTGTGTGTATCCCGGATCAAATGATCTGTGGCTTATGTATAACTCAAGAGCAGGTCTTGATACGATGAGTGCTGCGAATCTTATTATTACAGGTAACCAATTCCTGAATAACAGCAATACTTCAACGAATGCTTCAGGTGTGCAGTATGGAATTATCAGCCAGTCTTTAGTCGACTCAGCCAGTATTTCGAATAATACATTCACAAATAATACGGTGAATGCGACGGCTGCTTACGGTATGAGAAATATCGTTACAGGTTATGGTGGTTATACAGCAGGAACAGTTCCTTATGTTTATAAGTTGAATATTTCCGGAAACACAATGAGCGGAAACGTTTCTTCTGCAACTTCGGGTTCTAACGACAATATCATAGTTGAAACGTATACAGGATCAAGTGCTCAGGCAGGATCAAAAGTGTATATTAATAATAACACAATCGGTAATACTACGGTTACCGCAATTGGAACTGCCGCTTACTCATGTATTACCACTTCGTCAACAATATCTACAAATTCTACAGTTGAAATTATTGGTAACACTATTTCTAATATTACAAGAAATAATTCAACAACGGGTGTATTTAACGGAATTGTGACGGCAGGTACTTCGCTTGCCGGATTAACTATCAGCAATAATACCGTATCAAATATCTCTCAGACAGGTTCGACAGCCGCGGTATTTAATGGAATAGTCGGTACCGGATCTGTTACACTTACGACTAATTGCATTATGAATGGAAACACAGTTTCAGGTTGTACGAGTAGCGGTACTAGTGATATGAACCTGTTGACAAGCGGTAATGCGGTGAATATTACGTTGAACGGAAATCAGGTATTCAATAACTCGAAAACGGGAGCTAGCGGAACACTTTATTGTTCAAGAACAGTAGGTGGGGCTGCTACAAACGTAGTTTATACAAATAACCTTATTCACGATAACTCTTATCCTAATACTTCAGGTTCAACTGCTGCTTTACTTTACGGGCATTACAATTTCGCATCTGTAACGGGAACTGAGACTTATACAGGAAACCAATTCTACAACCTTACAATGGGTGGTACAAATACTGCGACAACCAGCAGATTAGTTGGTTTATATTCAGGAACAGCAACTGCTTCTACAAAAACAATTTCTAATAACCTGATTCATTCAATTGTTTCGAATGCGACGGGTACCGGAGCTGTTATTACAGCGGGATTGGTTTCTGATTACGGTTCAACAGGAACAAAAATTTTCAAGAACAAGATTTATAACATTTCCAGCAATAACAGCGGTACAACAGCAGGTATTGCAAATGGATTGGGATTAGGTTTGTTTACTCCGGGAACAGCAGGAAATGCTACTGTTTATAATAACTATATTGGTGATGTAAAAGCACCAAGTTCTGCTGCAGTGGATGCTGTCAGAGGTATTTCAATACTAATGACTGCCGCTTCATCATCATACAACATTCAGTTTAACACAATTAATCTGAGTGCGACTTCAACGGGAACCAATTTCGGTTCATCAGGTTTGTATCATGTAACCAGTGCAACTGCGACAACTTCGAATCTTACGATGCAGAATAACATTATCATGAACAATTCTGTTCCGAATGGCACCGGATTCACTGCAGCCTATCGCAGAAGTTCAACTACTTTAACTAATTACAATAATTCTTCTGATAATAATATTCTGTATGGCGGAGTTCCTTCTGCATCGAGATTGATTTTCTACGATGGAACGAATGCTGATCAGACAATCGCTGCATTCAAAACGAGAATGGTTTCTCCACGTGATGCAAATTCACAAACTGAAAACGTAAGTTTTGTCAGTACAACAGGATCCGATCCGCTATATCTGCATATTAATACTGTAACTCCAACACTTGTTGAAGGCGGTGGTGTTAATATCGCAACGATTACAGATGATTATGATGGAGATATCAGGAATAATCCTCCTGATGTTGGTGCTGATGAAGGTGGATTTGCAAGTGCTGCATTATCACTTTCCGGATTGGCTGCGTCTCCGGCTAACGGAACTTGTTCCGCTCAACCTCATACGGTTACTATTAATGCGGTTGCCGGTTCAAGCGCGATATCTTATGTCAGATTATATTGGAGTTTTAATGGAACTACGTTAGATTCCGTTGCAATGATTAATACTTCCGGTTCAATCTATTCGGGAGTTATTCCGGCCGCTACACCAACCAATGCAACTGTGACCTGGTATGTAAAGGGTGCTGATGCATCGTTTGTAAGACAGGCAAACGGAACTTCATATAAAGATGATTATTTAATTGGGTCTTCCTTAATTGTTTCAGCAAATCCTTCTCCGGTTTGTGCAGGATCAGAAACAACAATTAATGCTCTTGTTGGTAGTGTAGGATTTGCAACAGTAGGAGCAGGCGCGACTACAAGTGCAACTTATTCAAATCCGTTTTACAGTGCCTGGTCTAATACACATAACCAGCATATAGTACTTGCTTCGGAATTGCATGCAGCCGGACTTACGGCAGGTGATATTACATCTCTGGGACTGACAATTACAGCAGCCGGTACTTTACCAATGATTGACCTTTCGGTTAAGATTGCAGCGACCAATGCAACGACAATGGCATCATATATTTCTTCAGGATTTACGACTGTATTTACATCAGCATCTTATATGCCTGTAACAGGACTGAATACGATGACATTCACGACACCGTTTACATGGAATGGTACAAGTAATATCGTGATTGAATTCTGTCATGGTAATGCTTCAAGTACAGCCACTATGAGTCGTACCTGTGAATTCGATAATACATCTTACATTTCATCTATACATACTCAAACTTCGGCAGCGACTGCGGCAAGTGTTCAATGTCCGAATACGACAACAAACCTTTTAACTTATTCCGGCCGTCCTAAATTTACGTTTGGTGGAATAGTTGGACCATCAGGATTTAATTATACTTGGACTGCTTCACCTGTTGGAAATGGATTAAATTCCAGTTCTGGAGGTACCGTTACAGCTACACCAACAGTTGCAGGAGTTTATACATATTCTGTCACTGCTATAGATGGTAATGGATGTTCTCTTTCAAATACAATTAATGTGACAGCCTTACAGGTTGAACCGGCTCCAACAGTTACTCATTCAACACAGTGTGGTTATGGAGTACCTACTGCTTCAGTAAGTGGTAATGGAGGTAGTTACTTATGGTATCTGACTCCAACCGGCGGAACTCCGATTTCGGGTCAGATCGGGTCTTCACTTTCAAATTACTATATTACTTCAACGACTACATTCTATGTGGCCGAGTTTGACGGATCTTGCGAAGGAGCCAGGGCCGCAGTAACTGCAACTGTAACAAATCCTGATTCTGTAGCAGTTTCCTCATCATCTCCTTCTACATGTCCGTTCTCACCGGTTACATTAACAGCGACTAAGATTGGTTCTTTAAACACTTATAGTTATACATGGACTTGCAGTACTCCGGGAAGCGGAATTGCAACTTCTTTAACAGGTGCTTCAGTTTCTGTATCTCCGACAGCAACGGGATCTTATATCTATACTGTAGTCGGAAACGATGTAAATGGTTGTGCTTTCATTAATACGATTTCGATAACTGTCGATGCGGCACCTGCAGCTGTTGTTGCAAGTGCAGATCTGGCTATATGTTCAGGCAGTTCAGCAAATCTTTCGGCTACTTCAGCAAGCTTAATTCCAACACTGAGATTAACAGAAATGATGGTACAGGGATGGATTGCATCAGGATATAGCGGATTTACTCCTGCTTATGTTCCGGTTCCAAGTGGCACAACAAATGATTTCTATGAAATCACAAATCTTGGTACATCACCTGTTGATCCGTCTGGAACTGTATTTGAAATCTGGTCATCAGCTTCAACTACTGCTCCTGAATTAACTAAAACAATCCCTTCCGGCGCGGCAATCGTTCCGTCTGGTGGTTCAATATTCTTCCTTTCTGTTTCTCCATTTGTGGATGATCCTGCCAATAACGTTTATAATTTCGGTGTAACTAAGGACTTTGGTTCCGGAACTGCAACAGGTTTTGTCTTACGCAAGAATGGTGTCATTATTGACGCTATGGCTGCAAGCGGATATACTTTCCCTGCCGCCTCAGGAGTAACTGCAAGTGATTGGTCTGGTACGGTTGCATCAACTTCCGGTCAGAATGGTTCTGTGTTGATTTCAAATGATAACAATACCAGTTCATGCTGGGCTGTTACCAGTTCTTCAGGTCCTAAATCTTCTTACGGAACTGTTAATCCAGGTGTAACTGCCAACCTGCCTCCAACAGGTGCTATGACATGGACTTCAATTCCTTCGGGATTCACTGCCAACGGCGCTTCTATTAATACCGGTCCATTAACATCTACTACGCAATTCGTAGCACATTTAAGTAATGGTTCATGTGAATCAACAGATACGGTTAATGTCTTTGTTGTTCAGCCTCCTGCAACTCCGACATCTGTTGGTTCTACTCAATGTGGAATTGGTGTACCGACTGCCTATGTGAATAATGGTGGCGGATTTAGCAGATGGTATCTGACTCCAACCGGTGGCACAGCTTTACCGGGTGAATCAAATATCAGTCTTACCAGCTACGTAATTAACACAACAACTACTTTCTACGTATCTGAATTTGATGGAACATGTGAAAGCGGAAGAGTTCCGGTTACTGCTGTTGTTACTTATGGCGACTCTGTTGCAGCATCAGCGTCTTCAACAACTGTTTGTCCGGGTACTCCAGTTACTCTGACTGCCACTCAATTCGGAAGTACAAATACTTATGATTATGAATGGACAGCAGTTCCTAATACCGCGGCAAGCGGAATTCCGACGATTGAACTCGGGGCAGTTGTTACAATTACTCCGACAGCAGAAGGAACTTACACTTATGTTGTTAATGCCATAGATGGATTTTCAGCTTGTGCTACTGCATCATCTGTTACAGTTACCGTAAAAGCTGCGCCTTCTATCAATAGCATCAGCGCTTCTCAAAACCCAATTTGCGCAGGAAGCCCTGTTACCTTAATCAGCAAGCTGACCGGTTCAGGTACAGGTGGTACAATTCAAACAGGCGGTACAAGTTCATTTACCGGTGCGACAAACCCATATTATCCGGGATACGAAGGTTATAAAACTCAGTTCTTATACAGAGCCTCACAATTACAGGCAATGGGACTGCAGGCAGGTAATATTGCGGGTGTAACATTTACAATGCTTAACGCACCTGCTGCCAATAACCTGACGAATAATTTCACGATTTCAATGACCATGACTACGGCTACTGACCTTACTGCATGGGTAACTTCGGGTACACAAACCGTTTATAATAACGCAAGTTATCAGCCGGTGATCGGTACAAATACTCACTTGTTCAGCTCGCCATTCTATTGGGATGGGGTTTCAAACCTGATCATCGAAGCTTGTCATGATAATGATCCGAATGGAACTTGTGCAACAGGTTGTACAGGAACTAATCCTCAGGTTCAGATCCTCAGCGGAACAGGTTATGCTTCTACAAGATATGTTGGTGTAAATAATACCGGTGGACCACGTACATTCTGCGTTGGTTATACAGCAGGTACAACACAAACTAATCTTCCGAATACCGGATTTATCATGCAGAGTTCTTCACTTGCCGATAGTCTGGTATGGTCATGGACTCCGGGTTCATTATCCAATGATACAATTCAGGTTTCTCCTGCGACAACAACAACTTATACAGTAACGGCTTTGGATACAACTTCAGGTTGTTCAAGTTCAGCAAATATTACGATAAATGTTGAGCCTGTACCTGCCTTACCAACTGCAACAAATTCTGTACAGTGTGGTCCGGGTGTCCCTGCTGCTTCTGTTAGTCCGGTTGGTGGCGCAAACCTTAGCTGGTATACGGGAAGTGGTAACGGATTATTATTCAATGAGAATTTTGAAACATTCCCTACACCGCAATTTGTCGTTAGCAATGACTCTACTAATACCATTTCTGTAACCACTAACTCTACTTATTATTCAAGTGGTTCTAAATCGATCCGTATTTCTCATACCGATTACAACAGAAGCAATTATAGTATGGTAACCGGAATTAATTTAACAGGAACCGTTGCTCCGAAACTTAAGTTCAGCCATATCGCAGCCTTTGAAGATGCAACAACAACATTTGATGTTGGTACAGTTGAATATTCTACAAATGGAGGTGCATCATGGAATGCATTCCCAACAAGTGCTTATCAGGGTAGCGGAACATTGGTTACAGCTTCTTTAGCTTCGGGATACCAGGTGCCTGCGATTAATTTCAGTACAATGAGTTATCCTGACTGGATTACGACTTTTACTTCAACTACATCGACACCGGGAACAGGTCCTGCAACATCACTCTGGAAAAATGAAACAATTGATTTATCAGCTTATACTTCAAGCTCTAACTTTAAAATTCGTTTCAGAGTTTATTCTGATCCTGCTACCGTGTATTATGGCTGGTTGATCGATAATGTTACAATTGCCGATGGTGATGTAAATCCGATTCAGACAGGACCAAGCAACACTCTTACTTCGTATTCTATTTCTAACACAACAACATTCTATGTGGCGGAAAATAATGGTACTTGCGAAGGACCAAGGGTGGCTGTAACCGCTACGGTAAATCCGGGTGATTCAGTTTCAGCAACTGCATCAAAATTGCAGTTATGTTTGGGAGATAGTTCTAAACTTGTCGCAACAAAATTTGGTAGCGCAAACAACTATACATTTACATGGAGCGCTTCACCTTTGGCTGGAAGCGGATTAACCGGTACTGTACAGGCAGATTCATTCTATGTAAATCCTACGGCTACCGGAACTTATACTTATTTCGTAACGGGATTTGATCCGGTTGCTCAGTGTAATTCCATTGCCAGTGTGACGATCGTTGTTCAGACTGCTCCTTCGTTGGTTAATGTGAGTGCATCGCCATCTACACTTTGTGCAGGTTCGACCACAGATTTAACAGCCACTGCCCTTTACGGTGCAGCCGGTACTGCGATAGTCGGTGCAGGTTCAACAACAAGTGCGACTTATTCGAATCCATATTACAGCTTGTGGTCAAATTCGCATAACCAGCATCTGATTACTGCCGCGGAACTTACAGCAGCAGGACTTGCAGCCGGAAATATTACTTCTCTTGGAATTAATATTACCGTAGCTGGAACTCTGCCAATGATCGAGTATTCTCTAAAGATAGGCTCTACGAATGCTACCAGCCTTGCGACATATGCGAATGATCCGCTGACGACTGTATTTACTTCAGCATCATTTATGCCGGTGGTTGGTATTAATACAATGGTCTTCACAACACCATTCTATTGGAACGGTACAAGTAATATCCTTATCGAATCATGTCATGGAAATTCAGGCAGCACAGCTACTATGTCCCGTACATGTCAGGCCGATGCTACTTCTTATCTTTCAACAATTCATACTCATAAAACAACAGGAACAGCCGGTAATTCTCAGTGTACAGATAATACAACGAATGTTACTACTTATTCGGTTAGACCAAGATTCTATTTCACCGGTCTTGTCGGAACAAACGTTTCTTCATCTGTAAACTGGTTATGGACTCCTGGTGGTGCGACAACAAACAATGTAACAGTAACTCCTCCGACAGGAACAACAATCTATACTGTTACCGCTACTACCACCGCCGGATGTTCAGTAAGCGGAACGGTTTCAGTAAATGCTCTTGCTACACCGCCGACACCTGTGATTACTTCAACTGCTGATACTGTTTGTCAGTCAGGAAGCGTAACTCTTACATTTACAAATCCTCTTGCAGGCGCTTCAATTCAGTGGCAGGAATCAACAAATGGCACAACATGGACTGATGTTACCTCTGCAAATGCTGCCACATTTACGACTCCAACATTGACTGCTTCTAAGTATTACAGAGTTAATAGTGGTTGTTCTTCGACAGTATCGTCTAATGTTAAATTCATTTTAGTCGCGACTCCGTCAATTACATCTACGGTAGGTGCTTCAAGATGTGGTGCAGGTCAGGTAAATCTTACTGCAAACGGTTCCGGAACAATTCAATGGTTTACCGCTTCAACAGGTGGAACGTCAATATTCTCCGGAAGCGTGTATTCTCCATTAGTTACAACAACTGTAACATATTGGGTACAGGCAGCTGTTGGTACTTGTGTTAATTCAGGCGGTCGTCAATCTGTTTCTGTTCTGGTTACTCCGGCTCCAACAATTACCGTGACGAGAAATCCTGCCGGTACAGTTTGCGGCGGAACTCAGGTTACATTTACCGCAACCAGTACAAACGATCCAAATTATACCTATAACTGGTCTACGGACGGCGTCAATTTTGTTGATACCGGCAGTATATATTCAGTTTATCCGACTGCTACAACCACCTATTACACTTATGCGGAAGATAAGTCAGGCGGAGTATACAATGGTTGCGGAGCTTTAGCGACTTCAACTATTACCGTAAATCCTACTCCGGCTACTCCGATTGTTTCACCTTCTTCGGCAGTAATTTGTAATTCAACGACACCTGTAACATTGGATGTTACGAATCCGGCAACCGGATTTACAACTACCACTGTGGGTCCGCCTGATTTATCAATAGGTACAGCAGCAGCAGTCGCGACATACTTTGTGAGATTTGAAGTATTAGCTCCTATGACAATTCAGAGTGTGAAAGCATTCTGGTCAGCTACTGTCGGTAGTGCTTATACAATTATCATCAGAGATTCCGCAACGCTGACAACTCAATTCAGTTATTCCGGAGTTACCGTCAACACCGGTACGACTACACCGGATATTGTGCCGCTGAATGCTTCATTATTACCTGGTAAATATCAGATTGGATTCTCTACAAATCCTGGTTGCTATCGTAATTCTACCGGTGCTAGTTATCCTTACACTGCTCCCGGAATTGTAACAATTACAAGCAATACATTCAATGATGCGAATTTCTATTATTACTTCTATCAGTGGACTGTATCAACGGGTAGTAATGCTACTTATACATGGTCACCTGGCGGTGCAACCGGAACGTCATTAACAGTGCAGCCGGCTGTTACAACTACATATTCCGTAACAGCAAGCTTCGCGAATGGTTGTACTTCAACAAGCGCTCCTGTTACAGTAACAGTTGATCCAATTGTTACACCTGTAATTGGTGCATCAGGCCCGACTACTTTCTGTGCCGGAGGCAGTGTAACTCTGGATGCAGGATCAGGCTATACTTCTTATAGCTGGTCAGATGGAGTTAATAATGTTTCTACTTCGCAGCAATACCTCGCCTCTCCTTCAGTTACAACTACGTATACCGTAACAGTAAGTAATGGCATATGTTCAGCTTCTGCAACGCAGGTTGTAACAGTAGCGCCACTTCCTCCTCCAACAATCGGAGCAAGCGGAAGTACTTCATTCTGCCAGGGTGGTAGTGTTACTCTCGATGCAGGTGCAGGTTATACGTCATACAACTGGTCCGACGGAGTTGGAGTAGTGGGTACTTCTCAAACGCTTATGGTAAATACTTCCGGTACATATACTGTTACCGTTAGTGCAGGAAACGGATGTACTTCTTCCAACAGTCAGGTTGTTGTTGTAAACGCAAATCCTCCTGTCCCTGCTGTTACTCCGGCTGGTCCGCATGATGTCTGCGATGATGGTTCCACTTCTGTAACTCTTACCGCAGATACGACAGGTGCAGGCGCCGGCGCGACGATTGCATGGAATGATATCGATAATACATTCACAAATTCAATTCTGTTAGATGTCAATTCTCTTGACCTTATTATTAATTCAACATTCGATTATATAGTAACTGTCACCAATGCGAATGGATGTGCTGCATCATCTGTTCCGGTTACAGTGAATCTGATCAATTGTGTTCCGAGCGGATTGACCCTTAATGCGAAATTGTTTATCGAAGGTTATTATACCGGCGGTGGATTGATGGATAATTACGGAGCAGGTGGTTGCTATTTCCTCGCTAACGGATCTCCAAACAGCGCTGACGCGGATACAATTCGTATCAGTTTGATGGATGCTTCTGCTCCATACGCTCAAGTCGCATCGGCTGTTGGAATTCTGAAAACAAATGGAGATGTATCTGTAACATTCCCTTCTGTTCCTGCAGGTAACTACTACATCAAGGTTACTCATCGTAATGCTCTTCAGACCTGGAGCGCTGCGCCTGTCGCTTTAAGTGGTGTAAGTACTTATAACTTCTCCGACTTAGCTACAAAAGCATACGGTAGTAATATGATCGATGTTGGTACTGGACTCGGTGAACCAAATCCTGTATGGGCATTCTACAGCGGAGATGTCTCCGATGCGAATTTCACCGGACTCGGACTTGGTTATCAGGATGAGATCGTTGAATCTGCCGATTACCTGGATATGGAAAATGCAATCAGTCAGATTCTCTTAGGTTATAACTATGAAGATTTGACCGGTGACTTAGTTGTTGAGTCTGCTGACTATATCATTATGGAAAATGCGGTTAGTGCAATCCGATTCAGCGTTCATCCATAATAAGTTCTGAAATAATTAATACAAAAAACCGTGGAGTAACTTCCACGGTTTTTTTATTGACTAACGGCCAGACAATAATTGTCTTTGCATTCTGCAATTTTTGATCGGGTTGTATCAATAACATTATGCCGGCTGTCCAGAAACAAAAGTCTGTTCTTACGATACTCCGGTTTCTCATCAATTAAAACCGATTTGCCATACCAGTTCAGATATAAAAAATAGTCCTGTGACGGAATGTGTAATATCTGTAATGTGTCTTTTTCACTAAAGAGATCCCGATTTGCCTCAAAGAATTTAACCGTTTCCCTCTTCGGTGTATTCAAAGTTGTAAACTGCCTTCCCAGTGTGAAAATCAAAACGCCATATCCAATTAATTTAAACCAACTATATTTTTCATTTAGATAGAAAATTCCCTTTGTTATAATTACAGTGAAAAATATTGCAAATGGTGCGAGATACCATTCATGCTTTGATACGGAAAAAGTAAGAAGAACTATTGCAGGTATTGAAACACAAATAGACAATAAAATTGCCCCGTCTGATAATTTATTTCTACGTACAAGTTCAATTGCTCCAATCAGAAACGACAGGTAAAAAAAATAATTCCAGATATTCAGCCTTACATCCAGATAACGTATGAAATACAATCTGTCCACCTCAGCTTCTTTAAAATCCGCATCCGTTAACCTGTTAACAGTATCATGTAAAAACATTGTTTCCAAAACACTTTTACTGCCATAATTTGTGTCTGATTTAAATTCTTGTCCGTTAATAAGCAAAATAAATATCCAGGAAGAAATAATAAGAAAAGTCAAAGCCAGACCTTTGCGAAATTCAGATGATAATAAGACAGATTTAAGTTTTCCGATGGCAATCAGATAAATAAAAAGCCCTGGAATAAAGAGGAAGGCAGCAGTTCCTTTCGCATAAAACGCAAGACCCAGGGCTATTGCTGAAAAGTAAATTGAAGACTTTTTATGGAATTCAGCAAAAAGAATAAAGTAATATAGAAATGCTGTAAGAAATAAAACTAATAAAGCATCCGCATCGCCGGTTCTTCCGACATGAAAGCCTATAATTGCCTTACAGCTCAATAAGATCAGGCAGGAATACAAAGTAAATTTTTCTGTTGCATAAAGTCGTACCAGTTTGTAAGCAAAAATGAAAAATAGAATTGAAGCGATAGCGGAGAAGAACCGAAGCGCGAATGCATTATATCCAAATAGCTTGTAAGCTATAACAATAAGCCAGACGGATAGGGGAGGCTTGGCATTCCAGGTATCAGGTTTTCCCGCGTAGTAATAATGAACATAGTCTCCGGTACGGATCATTTCTAATGCATTCTGTCCGTATTCCGATTCATCCCATTCATTCAAATCGCCTTCACCAAGCTTCCAAAATGAGAATATCGCGGCAATAATGAAAATTATCAGTAGATAATACCCGGAGTCGCGCATTTATATTTTTGTTAAACAGGCAACAGGAAAATTTTTAAGAAGATCTTTTAATTTAATTTCAAACACATTATGATAAGTTTTTTCATCAATAGGGTTGTACCAGTCTGATACAACAGGTAATTCCATTACAGTATTTTCCCAGTCAACATAGGTTTCTTTTTCCGCAATAGTGTATAGGAAAAGCGGGACTATTGTTACAAAGTACCGGCCTTTGTATTCTCGCGCAAAGGCTAATATGTTTTCACTTTTACTTCCTCGTAATTTGAGGAGAATATACTCTCCTTCCAGAAATAAATCTTTTTGTTTTTCCCTTTGCTCCGAAAGCAGATGAATTAACCAATGCCTGATTTCACTGTTTCGCCTGGTATTCCATAGTTCATTAATAAAAGGAATCCTGTCTGTTCGCTGACTGAATTTGAGAAGTGAATTTTTTAATTGTTCATCTGTGATTTTTACGATTCGTCCTTTTTCCGGAGGGTTAAAATCGAAAATCATATCCTCATTCCGAATAACTTTTAATCCGGGTGAGGTAAGTTTTATGGTAAGTTCTGCCAATGAATTAATGATACCATAGTCGACAATTTCGTCCAGGAATTTGCTCAATGAAAAAAAGAAGGTATGGTGCGGACTAAATATTTTATCGATGAAGCGAATAATTTGATTCGAAAATTCTTTTTTTTCATCCGGATTCAATTTCGAATGAATATGAAGAAGGGAAGATAAAATATAGTTTTTTAGTTTTTCATCATATCCGGCATCCGACTGTAGTGGAAAGGTTCCGACAATCAGATGGTAAATCAGTAATTCGTCCTTTTCATTTGGAATATTATTCTGAATAAATTCAGAATTCATTGAATGCCACCCCGCAACGGTTGAATGCCATTTCTCCTTTATCTCAGTGAGTACAATCAGCCTCTCCCTGGAGTCTTCACTGAGATTCGTATCAATTTCGTGTATTCGTTCGGGATTATGCATATTAATATTAATGGTATTTCCCCGAAAGTTCTGAAAAAAATGTAATTGTAACCGATTCTCACCGTCTATTTATTCAAAAATCTTTCAACTGTAAGAAATACGGCATTTGCATTAATATAACCCCTCCGAATCTCGTATATCTATAGTGAATTTCTCTGTGCTGTCACTATAGCATCAGATTAAAATCTATTTGTCCGATTCAATGAAGAGGTTTTTATTGCTTTTTTATTTATCTGTCTGGTGTCATTTATTATGGGCCGAAAGTCTGTTTATTCGAACGAATAATAATCAGAACTTTGGACAGGCAATAAGGATTGTTCCGTTAGTCGATGATGGATGGATTGTATTTTCTTCAGATAGCCTGAAAGTAAGCAGGTATGATAGATGTACACAACTTATCTACAGCAATAAATACAATATTCCGAGTGATTTAACCGGTAAAGTTGACATTACGGGCTTAATGGATTTAAGCTGCGTAATCCTGACCCAGAACTTTAATGGTGTAAATACTTCTCCCGTAATTACCAGAATTGATTCTTCAGGAAATGTTATCTGGTGTAAGACTCTGTCTAATCCGTTATTTAATGAGCAGTCCTGTTCTATTACAGCCGATAGTTCAGGGTTTATTTATATGGTTTCACTGGCATCATCGGCCGGACAAAGCGGAAATGTTATTACGAAACTTGATTACTCCGGAAACATACTTTCGGAAGTTATTCTAGACCTGACAGATCCTGCAGCTGATGCTCTTCTGACATCAGACAACGGAATGTTGATCAGAAGCGGAAACCGGTTTATCAAGACAGCATCCGATGGAAGTGTTCAATGGTCAACATCTGTCGCCGGACCCGGTTCTGCTTTTTCAAAGCCGGTTGAAGCGGGAAACGGATTCGTTTTCAGTTGCAATGTTTCATTGGCGGGGGCAATCAGTATAATGAAACTAAATGCAAGCGGAATCATATCAGTTCAAAAGCGAACAGATTTTTTCGGATTGCCGGCAATAATTAAGATGAGAAAGGATGGTAATTTGTGCGGACTTTTTACGCGTACCATTTCAGGAGTCAGTTATCCCACCATGGTTGATATTGATACCAATCTTAATATAATCAGACAACATTCTGTAGATTACAGTAATCTGGGAACGCGGTTAAGAATACTTGATATCGGATTCCTGAATAACGGTTCACCCGTAATTGCAGGGATAACCAATCCAACGGGATTTTTAATTTTCGGAAGAACAGATGCCTTATATAATACCGGTTGCGATACTACACTGGCGGCAATTCAAACGCAATCGGAAAGCGCATCTCAATCGGTTGTTAACTTCAATTTAGGAACACTGAATCGGGTAGCTACTGATCTGCCGCTGACGCAGGTTAATCTCACCGATTCGGAGACCGTACTTTGTTCTGTGCCCGATAAGTATGGAATAGCAGGTTCAACACTAATCTGCGGGGACAGGCCTGTTACTTTATTCAATATTGCCAGTGACTACTTCGAAGATTTTTTGTGGTCAACAGGAGAGACTGCAATGGAGATTGCTGTAAATATTCCCGGAACATACTGGTTAAAGGCTGTAGGAAAATGTGATCTCGATACCGTTATTACTGTTGTGAATGTAATACAGCGTGATCCTGTTCCTTTTGAGCTTGGAGATGACCGGTATAAATGCGAGACCAATACTCTCGTGTTAAGCGGACCCGATTGCGACCATTGTACATATTCATGGAATGATGGAAGTCACGGAAAAACGATGACGGTTAAATCATATGGAAAGCAGGTTTTAAGAGTTGTAAATGACGGCTGTGCAACATCGGACTCTATTCTTATTCAGAATGCAAAATGTGAATGTCATTTTTTTCTTCCTAACACAATCACACCAAATCATGACGGTGTTAACGATTTACTAAAACCGGTTTACTATTGTGATTTAAAGGATTATTCGCTGAATATTTTTAATCGCTGGGGGGAACTCATATTCGAAACTGATGATCCCGAGCAGGGATGGGATGCAACATATTTTAATGTTCCTGTTATACAAGACATTTATGTTTACCTGGTAAAATATACTATCCTTACCGAAGGAGTAGCGGGGGAGCAGGTAACTACAACCGGCAGTGTCGGTGTTGTGTATTAAATGTCAATTTTATTTGTTTAAGGTCTGATAGACACAACTGTAAACGAAGCATTGTTTTCCAGGATTGCGTAATCCAAAGATTCGCACATTCCATCTCCCGTAATGTCTTCAAAAATATATCCAAGGCTGATAAAGTTCACCGCGTTTTCCATGTCAACGTAATCCTGAGATTCTATAATACCATCCTGTACTCCGGGAATTGCAAGAAGAGCATCTGAAATATCACCGCTATAAAATGCCCAATGCATTCCATCAGGGGTTTGACTCATATTACTTCCAAATGCTTTACTCTGTGAAGTTGTGAAGTCATAATAACTAATCTGAGAATTAAGAAGCACCGGTGTTGAACTCCAGGTTTCAATGGTGTTTCTATGTCTGACTCGTATATAATATGAATTACCAGGCTGAATATTATTGCTGAATGAAACCGTTACATGTCCGTCTGTTTTCAATATCCCGTTTTTAGATTCTACAAGATGATAATCAACTGCGTCCATCAGCGAGATATTTAACGTGTCTACATCTGTCATGTTTGACGAATATCCCAGTACAAATAAGCATCCTCCCAAACCACCGTTATTCATCAGCATGGATTGTCCGTTCTGATAAAATCCTTCTATGAATAATTTTGTATTTAATGTAGTCGAAGTGTTATTGCAGTTAATAACATTTACCAATACCGGATTAGAGATTTTCGAACAGCCATTCGCATTTGTAGCTATGGCAAAAAAGTTAAAGGAGTTATTATTTACAAGAAAGTCAATGTCGTCGTTTCGGATTTCAAGATTTGCTCCACTTGCTCCTGAAATGGTATTCCAGGAAATGGAGCTGTTTGCTCCAATGCCTGTTGTATCTGACCATAAAGTAACCGGAGAATCGGAGCCGTCGTCACAAAGCGTTAGAGGGCCGGGAGGGAATATAACGGGAACCGGCGGACTTGCTAAATTTACTAATGTAATTCCTGAACTGTCTGAGCATCCATTTGCCGCCGTTACAATCAGCTCGTATAGTCCGCCTGTTGTTATTCCAATGGAATTTGAGGATCCAATTGAAATGCCATCTTTCGTCCAGCTGTAACTAGAATAACCGGAATTCGCTGTAACGGTAATTGTATCACCCGAGCAAAAACTTGTAGTGCCTGTTGATGTAGTGATATTCAACGGTTGGAACGGAAGGACTGAAATTGTCTGAGTAATGGAGGAGGAGCATGTGCCGTTTGAAACGGTTGCTGTATATATTGTCGTTGCTGACGGTGTTACCCCAATTGTTTGTGTATTCGAAATTAAGGTTCCCCCGGCAGACCATGCATATTGCGGATAGGTTCCGTTTATTTTTAATGAGTCGGTTCTTCCCTGGCACAAGGTTGTAGATCCGGTTACTGTAATCGTCGGCGGAATAATCGGAGCATATGTGACCGTAACGGTACTGCTGTTCGTACAGCCGGTAGAACGAATCGCTTTGACTGTATAAATCGTCGTTGCACCGGGCGAAACCGTAATTGAACTGCCTAATATGTTTCCCGGATTCCATCTGTAAGCCGTTGCGGGAGTAACATTTGAAACTGACAATGTAACGCTGCCTCCTGTTGTACAAATAAGTGGATTTAGAGGTGAAACAGTCGGAGGAGCTGGAAGCGCGATCACAGTAATGGTAATGGGAAAATTTGCCGCGCAACCTGCAGCCGATCCTATCGTAGTATCAATTGCATTCAAAGTATAACTGGTCGTCGTTTGCGGAGTAACAAGAACTGATGCCCCGGTCAGATTTCCCGGAGTCCATGTGTAAGCATAATTCGGATCATTGGAACTCGAAGCCGTTAATGTTGTGGATGCTCCGAGGCAAACTGAACTCAGTGTGGCTGTTGCCAAAACCGGTGGTGAAGATGTTATTGTAGCTGTCACCGGTTGTCTTCCCCCGACATACGTGCAGGTACCGACATGGGCTTCTACCCAATAGGTAGTGTTTACGTTAATCACCGGCTGATAATTCGCCCCTGTAAATAGTGATAAACCTGCTGTTGAATTTGCATACCAGTCGAATGTTCCGGAACCATTCGCACTGAGATTGACGACTCCCGGACCACATCTCGTTGCATCGGTTACTGAATTTATCGATGGAACATTTACAGTAAGAGTTAAAACATTCGACGTGTCAATCACAGAGCAATTGACAATAAGACGGTAATATGTGGTTGCAAACAATGTTCCGGTTGAATAGTTGATCGAATTTGCACTAGGAATATCATTCCAGTTCAGATTATTTGAAGAAATCTGCCATTGTAACTGACTTCCGCTTCGGGGATTTTGCAAAATGATAGTGTTGCTTCCCGAATTGCAATATGTCGTTAAATTATTGGCAACAAAAATAAATGGTGTCACGTGGTTGTTTACGGCATTGATCGTTGTTTGTGAAGTTGTAACGCATCCGTTGTTAGCTGTTGCAGTTACCGTATAAGTATTTAAAGCGGGTGAAGGTGGGGTAGCGACCGGATTAGCAATGAATGAATTACTCAATGAAGAAGATGGTGTCCATGAATAACTAAATCCGCCTGTAAGCGGTGCTGAAGAAGGTAACAGTAATGCATTATTAATAATGACTCCATGGTTTCCGTTCCCGCTTCTGTCGATGATGATTGGTCCGCCTGAATTAAAATCATAATAAGCAGCAAGGTTATTATATGAAGGATGTAAATTGCTTATCGGTTTGTCCATCCAGCTTTGAATAGTTCCCTGCGAAAGAGCGGTGTTCCAAATTCGAACCTCATCTATTTCTCCTCCATAATATTTTCCTCCGAAATCTATTCCTATCCTGAGTGAATCTGAATTTACGCTTACTGTTGTGAAGCCCGATGAAACCGCAACACCATTAACATATATAGTAACATAATTGTTGTTTCCGGAAATGCCTGAAAAAACCGCAGCAATGTGATACCAGTCACCCGGCAAAATAATTCCCGGTGGAGCGGGAAGCAGTGAGTTTCCTCCAGTCTCTATACCGACATCATTTCCGTTGTATGTCATATGCAAAGTATAGCTTCCTGTACCAAATGTCTGGTTCTTGCTAATGATGCCGCCTCCATTGTTAATTACAAGCGGATTTATCCATGCTTCAAGTGTAAAGTTCCTGTCTAAATTTAAAGTTGGTGAAGAAGGTATGGCTACATACTGATTAATACTATTCAGCTGAATCGCGCTACCGGATAAAATTCCGCGCGCATTCAGTTGTTCAGAAGATCCCATGCACAAAGTATTACTTTGGGCAGTCGCGGTGACAGACGGAGAAGCGTTCGAGAAAATTTCAAACGGTGCAATCCAGATGCAATTGCCTTCGGAACCGGTTACCGTATATTTAATTGAACCCGATGTTGAAGATGATGCCGTTACTTGTGATCCGGTATTTTGTAACAGCCCGCCACCTGAATCACTCGTCCAGTTAAATGAATACTGATTACTGCTGCCTGCCTGATTTGCCGAAAGTGTAAATGGCGCACCCTGGCATATTGATTGAACCGATGCTGTAACATAAATTGAGTCGGCAGGGAAAACAGTTTCCGTAACCGCCGTTCTCGCGCTTTCACATAATCCGTCAAAGTCACTTACATAATATGTCGTTGTCGTACTTGCCGTGTGATACTGAAGTGTTGGTCCGTTTTCTCCGGCTAATGGAATGCCACCCGATGGTGTCAGATACCATCGAAGAAAGCCGCCTGAATTTACGGAGCACAACGGTAACTGGTTGCCACAGTGTGATGAATCATTTGATGAAGGCGGTGGTGAAAGTGGATTGACGAAAAATGAGACTGAAGAAGACGCGGAACAACCATTGGTGTCTGTACCCGTTACGGTATAGGTATTCGTCCCCGGATTGTTCGATACAGCATTTACAACTGCGCCGGATAAATTTCCCGGCATCCAGTTCCACGTAAGCTGTGATGTTAAATCTATTCCTGTTAAGCCACCCAAATAAATTATGGGTCTCTGGAAATATCCATTAATTATGGAATTACCGACATTCGTACAAACAGTAGCGGAAGATGATCTGTGATATTCAATGGTGGAAGAAAAGTTTGTGAGCATTTGTCTTACTACTGCATTTCCTCCTGTGACTGATCCTGTGTCATTGTTATTGAAACAAACTTCGATCAGCAGATTTGAAATCCCGTCCCAATGAAACGGCGCGTTGAAATTATGAGTGTTTATTCCTGTTGTTATCGTCGTATTTGCATTATATAATGTTGTCATGCCGTTAATACCGTTTTGAATAGATACCGGCAATGAGCTTAAATTGGTTGTTCCGATGCTTATGCTGAAATTCTGTAATACATTACCTCCTGAAGCCGGTAAAGTGACGACATCAAAACCCAATGAATTAATATTTCCGGCCTGTAATCCGGTAGAAATTAACTCTGATGCCAATACGAGGTACTGTTCTTTCGCGCCGCCAAATGCATGACCATACGGAGTAGGATAGGTCGTCACCGAATTTGTAACTGTTGGCGTTCCGACTTTCGCTACATTTCCCGTTACCTCAAATGATCCGGATGAAAGTACAATCGGTTGTCCCGAACAGACAGCAGTTAAGTCAGAGGTTGCCTGATTAACGACCGGATTTGAATTTACCTCTAAAGAAACACTTGCTATGCTATTGCAATTCTGATCGCTTGCCGTAACCGTATAAATATGTGTACCGGTAGCTGTCGGTGTAACAGAAACCGACTGGCCCGGTAATGTTGTAATAATACCGCTGCCCGAAGTAGTGTCTGATGTCCAGTTGTAATTAAAGTTGTTGATGTTCCCGTGCTGAATGGCGGAGAGTTGTAAAGGAGTATTCAGGCATGGCGGGTCTGTAACTTGTATGGAAATTGAATCAACATGTGTGACGGTTTCCGTTACTGTTGCAGGAAGACTTTCGCAAGTACCGTCGTATGCGGTAACTGAAAATGTCGTATTAAAAGAACAAATAAAATTACTGAGTGTCGCATTTGTTTCGCCTGAAATAATTCCCTGCGGACTATACCACCTGTACGAATTAGCTCCTGTCATATAACATAGTGGAACGGCGGCACCGCAATGAATCGAATCGTGACCGACAGGTGATGGCGGAATGGATTGGATATCGACAAATACAGACGCGGTATTGGAACAGGAGGTCTGACTGCTTGTCGCTGTTACAATATAACTTGTCGCGACGGGAGATGAAGTCTTTACTACATTTCCCGGAAAAGAGCCCGGATTCCATTGCCAGGAAAGTATTCCCGGTGAATCAGAAATAATTTTACCTCCGAATATCATATTCGGCCTCAAAGCTTCCTGGCCGGAAGATGTAATTTGTGTACAAACGGAATTTGTCTGGTTCCCACCAAAATGAATGGCAGATACATATGATGTCGCACTGGAATTGACGACTACGTTTCCATTAATATTTCCGGAATTGTTATTGTTAAAACAAATTTCGACAATAATATTGGATGTCCCGTTCCAGTTAAAAGGTGTTGCAAATGTATGTTTGTTGTTACCGGTAACAGGAGTAAAATTTACAGGACCTAAAACCTGTGTCATGGAACCGCTTTGAAAATTCGAAGTGAGTGCGGTAACACTTGTATGTCCGAACTTTATTGTAAATCCATTATAAGTTGATATTCCGGAAAGCTGATGTACTTTAAATGTCAATGAAGTAATTGGCCCGGCAACAAGTCCGGCAGCCGCTAATTCTGCTGCTGTTACCAGGTATTGACTTCTGCTTCCTCCAAAGTAACCTCCATATGGTGTCGGCCATCCGTTTGTTTTTGAATTGTGAATCGTATCAATTCCCAGAGTTGCATTCCCGTTTATCGTAGTGAATGCGGAGAGTAGTATACTGTCGTTCGGACAAACAAGTGAATCTGAGCTGAAGACATGTGTAATGGCCGGCGGGTTATTAATCGTCACCGATACAATTGCCGATGCATGGCAATTCTGAACCGAATCTGTCGCGGTTAAAAGATAGTTGTATGTGCCCGGTGAAGTCGGTGATACGGTAATTACCTGACCAGAAATTATCCCCGATAAACCGCTACCGTTTTGTGAACAGCTCCATGAAAATGTATAAGTATTTGATGTGCCGAAATGCAAAGCGTTCAATTGTATCGGCGTATTAATGCACGAAGCCGTAACCGATGAAATTGCTTTGACAGAATCAGGAATGGTAACCGCGGCGACAACTTCGGTGCGTTCACTTTCGCATAAACTGTCAGTCACCGCAACCCAGAATTGCTTTGTTGATTGAATTGAAAATCCGGTTAACGAACTTCCATGTTCATTCGCAAGAGGTGAACCGCCCGTTTGAGTCAAATACCAGTTGTAAAAAGTTCCGTTCGAAGAAGCGGAACATGTTGGTATGCCTGAACCGCATTGAACGGAATTGCTTGTTGCCGGCGGAGCAGGAGGTAAAGCCGCATTTATTGTAACGGTAGAACTCAGGGCGGGTAATGAACATCCGTTTTGATCAAGAGCTGTGACGGTAAATGTCGTTGTCCCGTTTATAAATGCATCCGGATTACTTACCGATGGATTGGAAATTCCGGTTGCCGGTGTCCATGAAAAATTCAGGTCAGGAACAATGTTTATGATATAATCTTCGGTCTCCCCACCATTAATTGCGGAGCAGGCATCATTGCCGGTAAGCGATCCGTTTGAATTTGTCGAACGAATACGCATTCTGGTTCCTCCGATCATCGCGTTCGAAGGAAGAGTAAAGGAAAGTTGTCCATTACTCGCGGAAGTATAAACCAAAGTTCCTTCTGTGTTTTCAAAAATACCATTCCTGTTCAGGTCTATCCACATCCAAACCATAGAATTCAAATTTGTCTGAATGGTAAGTGTGTAAGTTTTGCCGGCTACGATACTGGTTGTTGTCAACCCTGATTGAGGGAAAAGTGTATAAGATGGCAATGCGCATCCCTGCTGAATTGTACTGCTGTTTAGCGTATTTATTTTAACAAGGGTAATGCAATTGCTCGAAGCGGAGTGTGAAGGAGTGCAGTAATTCGCAGGTGCTGATCCATTGCCTGTCACTGTTGAAATCAAACTGACGGAATCCGTTCCGCAAACATACGGAGGAGTAACATTTGCCGAAATGTTTAAATTGTATTGTGAAAGTACTTCATCACGATAACTTCCGGATAATTGTTGAGAGTATGTACCATCACTTGTTATTATTGTCCATTCAACTAATGCATTTCCGGGTGATGCGGCAGGGATAACAGCCTGCCAGTTATTACCTCCGGTATTTATCATGTTGAGTTGTCCCTGTGAAACGCCGTTGAATGAATATGCGATGGTGACAGAAACTACAGGGTTTACGCCCGGAATGATTGTGGCATTCATCGAATGTGAAATGGCCGAACAGCTTCCTATCGGAGGAACCGGTGTTACGGTTGAAACAGAAGGCGCAATTCCCATCAATCCGTTTTCATCGGCTCCAATGTCGGGTGTGATTGGGTTGCGGATTTCTCCGTCAAAGTCTGTTGTAATTCCGGCAATTGATATTGCATTACCTTCAATGACAGTTAATATCTGAGGATTCACATGCAGAAAGCTACTGTCGATTCCGTTTGTACTCAGGAAAGAAACATTTTCTGTTGCAGATGCATTATCTCTCGGCGCTACAAATGATTTATAATCTGCAATTGTTTGTTTTGGAGTAAGTACAGGGTTGGTCAGAGACTCGCAGTAAATGAGATTATTGTCACCCGGTATTCCCGCATAAAAAACATTACGGTTTGAAGTTTGTGCATAGTTAGATATGTTCGTTGATGATCTTCTGTAGGCTACAGTGGCTCCGTCATTACCGCCTGTTCCGCCCGGAGTTGAAAGGTTTATAACAACGTTGTTTCTCATGTCGAGCGGACAGGTGAAATTAGCCTGTATGCCTGAAGAACCGAAAAGATTGCTTGTGCTTTGAGCGGAAAGCCTGATTGTGTTAAAATATATTCCGATCGATGATTGTCCGTTTAATTCCAATCCACGAACTGCACTCGCTCCGGTAGAAACAGGGGCATAAAGATTTCCGATATAGTTGTTGAAAATTGTAACAGTCGATGGAATGTTGGAAGTAAAAATTCCTGTCGCCGTACCGCCTGTGCCACCTGCAATAATATCATATATTTTATTGCTCCTGATATTGGCTGCCCCGCCGCAGTTAATCAGATTAATGGCGGTAACAGTTGAAGATGTGGATGCATACAAACTGTCAATTTTATTTCCGCTGATTGTTTTTGTAATTGCATTATTAAAAACTCTTATACCCGAAACCAGCACAAGTCCGCTGCTCGTTCCGTCGGAATAGAGCTTATGAATATAATTGTCAGAAACTGTTTCATTGCCGGACCCTGAAATATGGTTGATGCCTGTTATATTAATCTGAGCGGCACCATTGGCGCCAGGTATGCCATTCTCAGTTAGTCTGTTTCCGGTAATAACATTATCGGAGGGTGAATTGATAAGTATACAATTGAATGATCCGCTTATTCCCGTTTTTCTGTTATCAGAGATTGTGTTCCAGCCGACTCTGAAGGAATAAAGCGAATCCGTTACATTAATTCCGTTGAATGTTCCGTTTCCGGATAAGCGATTTGTGGAAATAATATTCGAATCAACGAATAGTCCGGCAGGAGTACCGCTGAGATTTATTCCGTTAAATGAACCGTTAATTATTGTTGTCAGATCATTATTGCGAATAATGTTTTTCAGAATTGTATGTACACCGGTTCCGCTGTAAGCAGAAAGTATTCCATTGAATGATGCTGTAGTTCCGGCGGTGAAATTGCAATTCTCAATTATGTTCTCAACCACTTTTAGTTCATCACCGTTTGTAATTGATCCGATATTGATACCCGACAAAGCATTTATTGCTGTTGCGGAACTCAGCAGTGAAATTTTGTTTTTGTAAATCTCTCCTGTAATTGCGCTTTGCGTGGCTGCAAGTATTCCCGAAACGGTCGAAGTACTGCTGTCACCGCCCGATATTTCATTGTTTTCAACAAAGATTTTTCTCTGGTTTGAAAGATAAATTCCGTTTACCGGAACAACACTACCTCCGAAATTTAAAATTTTATTCGCCGCGAAAAGCCTGTCGCCGATTTTATTGAGTGAATCATTAATTGTTGAAGAACCCTGTATGCCGAATCCGGTATATGCATTTTGAATCGTTATACCGTAAAAGGAGTTCCCCGAATTTTTAAAATCATTTTCAGTTCCCGTTGATCCGGCGAATGTCAGGCCAATATTTGATTCAGCAGTATGGTTATTCATGTAAATGCCTACTGAAGAAGGATTTTTTCGCTGTAGTGTGATTGTGCAATTTCTGATGATATTGTTTTGCGCTCCGTTTGTACCATCACATTTTACAATCGAGTAACCCCATTCCATTTGTGAAATGACACCGGAACTTGCTGAAGTATCGGAAACATCTATTCCGTCAAACGTGATGAAGTCAGCTCCCGCGATTTTTATTATTGCATCTGAATTCGAGAATCCGTTTCCGGCAATGATCAACGGATTATTTCCCGAACCTGTTTTTTGAAATGTGACCGGCCTCGTCTGTGATGATTGAAGGTTAGGCGATAGCGAACACATTTTTATAACCAAGCCGCTATCAGGAGCAGTTTCCGAATAGTTTGATGAAACGTTAAAAGTTACCGGTCCGCTTACTCCATTCGAATTTATCGCTTGGAAAGCATCGGCGAACGATAAATAATTTGTGCAGGTTTGTGGTCCGTTTCCGATAGTGTAATTACCTGACAAAGGAATATTCGGTGAGACCAATGTGATCATCACCGGTAAAGAGGGAGCAGAAGTGCAACCATCAGCATTCGTGTATTGAACCGTGTATGTACCGCCGGAGGCAATCAGCGAATCCGTAATCGCGCCGCCCGGACTCCAAATATTACCGTTGCCGCTATAGCTGGATATTAAAGTAACGGTTCCCGAACAGCTTATGAAGGTTGAACCGGCAGAGGAAATAACGGGCGCTGTTGGAGTAGAATTTACGGTCATGTTTATTGGTGATGATGAGGCCGGATTGCCGGTCGCGCATCCCAGGCTGCTCGTCATTATACAGGTAACTATATCGCCATTATTTAAACTTGAAGTTGAATAGACTGAATTATTCGTACCAACAATATTCCCGTTGACCATCCATTCGTAAACCGGAATTCCGCCGTTAACCGGAGTGGCCGTAAATGTAACGGACTTGCCGGAGCAGGAAGGATTTGAAGATGCATTGATAATGACATCTGCGACGGATATTCCCGTAATTGTTATCGAAGCTGTATCAGAAACGGAATTACAGCCCGGAATATTAACCGTATTTGTTACAAGGTAAACTCCGGGTAAGCTGTTCGACAGATTTACGACGCCTGTCGCGGAATTTAAACTTAATGAAGGGGAGTTTGCGGTGAATATTCCGGCTGTCGATCCGGAAGCGAGAAGGGGAGAAGCTGTGCCGGAATTACAGTAAGCGGGATTGCTGTATACAAATGATGCTTTCGCATTACACTGTTCACCAATTATAAAATCTCCGAGCGAGGATAAATTAATTACCCTTAATGAAGTTGGAATTTTATTTCGTACAGTGAGATTGCTCCATGTGTTCGAAGCAAATTGCGCGCACGAAAAATTTCCGGTATTTGCTCCGGGATCGACATCGGAAAAAACCCAGTTAAATATTATTGTCAGTGATGATGTTAAAAATGAGGTGTTGTTATCGTTACGTACAACGAAATACCTGTTGATGTCACGAGAGAAAGAGATGCCGGAATTTAGAACTTGCGGATGTTCACCGGCGACAGACGAGGCTGTAACATATCCGGGTGTTATCACGGAACCAGGATTACCGGAAATTGTTAGTGGCGTGTAATTAATTAAATCGCCTATGGGGAAATTGAGCAGTATGGCTCCGGTTGGAGCATATTGTCTGAATGCGCCGGCAATATGACTTGCGGTTCCGGGAACCCCGCCCGTACTTCCGCCTTGTATCTGAATGATCGTATCCGATCCCGCATTAAGGATTCCTGTTGTAAAAGTCAGTGTAGCGGAATATGTGATATTACCAATGAAAGTTGATATTCCACCTGCATTGTTCAGATTAATACCGCTGAAATTTGCTGTTGAGCCGGTCACATTATTCCTGAAAATACCGCTGCCGCTGATTGATTGCGGTGAAGTGACGGAATAAATATTGTTTTCACCGCCAAATATGATTGTTCCGGCCGATGTAAATATTCCGTTATTAATAATATTCCCTCCATAGCAGTCACGCGCAAAAGTATTAGTCTGAACTCTGTATTCAGAACCATTGTTAATGGTCAGTGTTCCTTTTATGTGCGTCCCGTTCGAAGGTGTAAAAGTATTTCTTACAAATCTTCCCTGCGCATTTCCCCCGTTTACAATTACATTATTGATCGGTACTCTGCCGCCACTCGTGGAGTTGTAGGTTTCAATCGTAAATCCGTTCGTAGCATTTCCTGTCGCTGTACCGCCGTTTCCGAAAATAAAAGTATGTGTACCGCCAAATGCATTTGAGTTTGTTACAGTAGACTTGATGGATACCGACATGGTGCCGACTGTGCTGCTGAATGGCGGATCCACAATTGTAATATTTCCCCCCTGGAATGATAATGTTCCGCCGGTCACAGAAAATAAGTGTGCCCCGCTTAAAGCACTCGTCGCCGCGGAAACGCCGCTGTTACCATCGATAAAAATATCTCCGCCATTCTGATTAAAACTTCCACCTGAAATTACGAGGTTTCCGTTTATCGTTACACTGCCGCCGTTTATTGTTGCCGTGCCGCCCGAATGTGTAAGTCGTTTATTGCTACCGCCCGAAGGTCCGATCATTAGTGCGCCTGAAGACATGAAGAATGTGCTGCCATTATAATTTGTCAAGCCCAATCCCGCGGTAATCAATGCTGCATTAATTGTAATGTTACCACCTGTTATATTGAGTGTTCCGTAATTCCCGATTGAGATATCTGCTGTTAATGTTCCGGCCGGAATATTTATGGTTGCATCAGGGTCAATGGTAAGACTCTTGCACTGAACTGTTGTGTTTACTGTTACATTTATTCCTGAGTCAATGGATGCATTGTTGCCGATTGAAGGAACAACTCCGGTATTCCAAATTGCCGGATCATTCCAGTTCCCGTTTTGAACGGCAACAAAAAACTGTTCGATGTCGATATCTGCCGCACCGATATAGTATGTTGTGTTGATACCCGCTGTGTTAAGCGCATTTCGTTCGGCCCTGTATATATTAGACGAAAAGCTGCTTTGCACTGAATTGCCGGTGACCGAATTCGATTTCAGTAATCTGAGTTTAGTCGGCGCCGCTGAAGAAATTAAATTTATGGATGATATCTTTATTCCGAATGTCGAACCATTAACCGAAATTCCATTTGATGAAAATGTCCATGAAGAATTGGTACGCTGCTGAATTATGTATCCGGCATCGTTAACCGACAAGCCGGTAGTATTGCCCGGAATGTTAGAATGTGAAACCGTAAGCGAACCTCCTGATAAAAGTTGCGCGCTTCCATAAACGGATACATGTCTTACATGCGGTCCGTATGAAACAGGATAAAATCCGATTCCCTGTCCCGGAACTCCCGGAAGATTTATGGTATTAAACCATCTGGTAAATGATCCTGTTGTCAACCTGATGTTGCCGGCAATCCATTGTAGTCCGCCTAAATTTATTGTGGATGATCCTAAAGAAAATGCATTGGAACCAACGTCAATGTCACCGCCATTCATAATTAACGTGCCGGGTACTGTTCTCGAAAATGGCATTTTGAAAACCTGATCAGGCATATTTATTACCAGACTTACCGGTCCGCCTGAAACGGGAAATTCCTTTGCCGTCATCGTACATCCCGATGGAGCATCATAGGTGAGAGATGTGCTGTTGTTGTTATATACAATGTTCAGATTTGTTGTAATAGGAGATACTGCCGATGTAGATACTCTGATTCCACCATAAGAATTAATAACAAAATTGTTTGTTAATGTTCCTGTTCCGGTGAGGTTAATTCCGTTTGCGTTAATAATCCTGTAAGTAACTCCTCCCGGTGGGGATGAATTATGGAA
>CAZAON010000033.1:0-10029 GCA_964486655.1 uncultured Flavobacteriales bacterium | reverse complement strand
GCTCTCTTCAATGCAATAATGCCTTTCATCATATCGATACTTCAGACTTACCGAGGGTTTTGACTCAGCATTGAATCTTGTTTCCTCGATTTTAAAACCACTTTCATCAAAAACAATCTTAGTCTCAAAATCATAAGAGTTACTTATTTTCTTACCCTCTTTGTATCCCTCCGGACTTTTTAACGCTTTATAAAAAGTTTCATGCAATTCATTCACATTCCCGGAAGCCCCCATTTCCTGTAAATCGCTTTTACGCGAATTTTGCGAATACGCAGCAGAAACAATAAAGAAGAAAATAATTAAACCGGATTGAAAATTCTTCATTGATAAATTTATAAATAGCAAAGGACGGGTAAAACTTATCTTATAAAGCAGAAGCCTGCTTTACAACTTTGGCCTTCATATTTTCCTTCATCGCCGTAACAAACTGATCGAAAAGATAAACACTGTCATGCGGACCCGGTGATGACTCGGGATGATACTGCACACTAAATGCAACTTTATTCTTCACACGAATTCCTTCAACGGTTCCGTCGTTAAGATTTAAATGCGTTACTTCAACTAAATCAGATTTACGAACCTGTTCTTCATTAACAGAGAATCCGTGATTCTGCGAAGTGATTTCAGATTTACCGGTAATTAAATTTTTAACCGGGTGATTAATTCCGCGATGTCCGTTAAACATTTTATAAGTACCGATGCCGTTAGCAAGAGCAAGCAATTGTTGTCCGAGACAGATGCCGAAAAGCGGAATATTATGCTGTAAAATTTTCTTAATGTTATTGACTACCTCTTTCATTGGCTCAGGGTCACCGGGGCCGTTTGAAAGCATGATTCCATCGGGATTCCAGTTTGCAATAACTTCATATGATGTATTTGCAGGGAATACCTGAACGTAACAATCTCTCTGTACAAGACTTCGAATGATATTTTTCTTTACTCCGAAATCGAGTAATGCAACTTTCAATTTAGCGGAAGGGCTGCCGGCGAAGTAAGGTGTCTTAGTCGTAACTCGTGAAGACAATTCCAATCCGGCCATAGGAGGCACTTGAGCTAACTTCTTTTTCAATACTTCAATGTCAGTCGTCTCAGAGGAAATAATACAATTCATCGCACCTTTTGCACGAATGTGACGAACAACTGCACGGGTGTCTACATCACTTATGGCAACTACATTTTGCCTGATAAAATAATCTTCAATGGACTGAGATGCGTCCTTTCGGGAATACTGCACATTGAAACTTCGGCAAACGAGTCCGGATATCTGGATTTTATCGCTCTCCACCTCTTTCTCATGAATACCATAATTGCCGATATGAACATGTGTAGCCACGAGCACCTGGCCAAAGTATGAAGGATCCGTAAAAATTTCCTGGTATCCGGTCATTCCGGTATTGAAACAGATTTCACCCGTTGTGGTTCCGGTAGCACCGGCCGCTGTTCCATTAAAAAAAGTACCGTCCTCTAATAACAGAATTGCCGGTCTCTTCTCTGTGTACTTCATGTTGGACAAATATAGATATTCAATTACGAATTAAGAATTACGAATTACGAACAGCCGGTTGACAACCTCATTCGGTCCTGCTATAAAAGCAGGCGAAATCCGCTACTAAGCCAAATGGAATAATCAATAAAAAAGGCCTGCTTTCGCAGACCTTTTAAAATATTATTCCTTTTCGTCCTTTTTTGACTTTGGCTTCTTTGGAGCGGCTTCCGCTTTAGGAGCTTTAGCGGCTTTAGGAGCGGCTTTCTTTTTGGGAGCGGCTTCTGCTGCAGGAGCAGTGGTATCAGCAGCTTCGCCTTCAGCGGTTCCGGCTGCCTTCTTTGAGCCTCCTCTGCGACGTGTTGGTTTAACTTTTGCACCTGCTTTGCCTTTGCCTGAACCTGTATAGATTTCGTTAAAATCCACCAGTTCCATCATGCACATTTCAGCGTTGTCACCCGGACGGTTTTCAAGCTTAATGATGCGTGTATATCCACCCGGACGTTCGGCAACTTTCGGAGCAACTTCACGGAAGAGTTCTGCAACCGCAAATTTATCCTGCAGATAGCTGAACACCATACGGCGTGAATGAGTACTGTCTTCTTTCGAACGCGTGATGATTGGTTCAACATATTTGCGAAGAGCTTTAGCCTTTGCAACAGTTGTATTTATGCGCTTATGGAGGATCAATGATGCTGCCATGTTCGACAACAATGCCGCGCGATGACTGTGAGTCCTTCCTAAATGGTTTATCTTCTTACCGTGTCTCATTGTGGGTTGTGGGTTTCGGGTTTCGGGTTACGGGTTGCTCCTGACTGAATTCAATTTTCCGTTTACCTTTCTTACCTGTTCCGTCTTATTTTTATTGGTTATTATTTCGCTAAGTATTTTCCAACATTCATTCCGAATGTCAGGTTTTTAGAACGAACGAGTTCTTCAAGCTCCGTAAGAGATTTCTTTCCGAAGTTGCGGAACTTTAAAAGATCAGCTTTGTTGTAAGAAACAAGATCTCCTAACGTTTCAACATCTGCAGCTTTAAGACAATTCAACGCGCGAACGGATAAATCCATATCGACAAGTTTTGTGCTTAATAACTGACGCATGTGAAGTGTGTTCTCGTCAAGTTCTTCTGTCGGAGTTTTCTCTTTTGTCTCGAGAGTGATTTTCTCATCAGAGAACAGCATGAAGTGGTGAATCAGAATTTCTGCAGCTTCTTTCAATGCTTCTTTCGGATGAATGGAACCGTCGGTAGTAATCTCCATGATGAGTTTTTCGTAATCTGTCTTTTGCTCGACACGATAATTCTCAACCGAATATTTTACGTTACGAACAGGAGTGAAAATCGAATCCATTGGAATGGTACCGATAGGCGCGCTGCTCGATTTGTTTTCTTCTGATGGCACATAACCACGTCCTTTGTCGATGTGAATATCGAGGTTAAGCTTTACGCCAGGCTCCATATTGCACAGTACAAGTTCAGGATTCAATACCTGGAACGCTGTTGTGAATTTGCTGATATCTCCCGCAGTGAATTGAGTTTTTCCGCTTACACTGACAGTTACTTTTTCAGAGTCAGTTCCCTGAATCTGTTGTTTGAAACGAACTTGCTTAAGATTCAGGATTATTTCTGTAACATCTTCAACAACTCCCTTGATCGTTGAAAATTCATGATCCACTCCTCCCATTTTGATAGAGGTGATGGCATGTCCTTCGAGCGAAGAAAGTAATATTCTTCGCAGGGCATTGCCGATGGTAATTCCATATCCTGGTTCAAGTGGGCGAAATTCAAACACACCATGACGGTCGTCTGAAGTTACCATTATCACTTTATCCGGTCTCTGAAATGCTAAGATGGCCATTTTATTTTTGCTTTAGTAGTTATGTTTAACTTAATAGCTGGTATCACTACCAGGTTTTAATTACAAATTAAAAATTACGAAGTTGATTCTAAGTCGTTCTTCCCTTTGATTTCTCCTCAGTAATTTGTGATTTCTAATTTTTTTTAATTGATTATTTAGAGTACAATTCGACAATTAACTGTTCTTTAATCGGCTCAGTGATCTGCTCACGTGTAGGGAGATTGAGAATCTTTCCTGACATCGTATTGCGATCCCACTCCAACCATGCATGCTTGCTGCCTGCAGAAGCGCCTGCAATCACTTCAAGTGATTTTGAGCGTTCACGAACCGCGATCAGATCACCGCTTTTGCATGTGTATGAAGAAATATTCACCACTTTGCCGTTTACTGTGATGTGACGGTGTGATACAAGCTGACGAGCTGCCATTCTTGTTGGTGCAAGACCGAGGCGGTATACTACATTGTCTAAGCGGGCTTCGATCAGTTGCAAAAGGTTTTCACCTGTGATACCCGATTTACGTGAAGCACGGTCGAATATTTTCGCGAACTGACGCTCGAGAATACCGTACATATATTTTACCTTCTGCTTTTCCATTAACTGAACCGCATACTCCGACTGCTTTGCACGCTTCTTCATTGCACCGTGTTGTCCCGGCGGATAAGTCTTCTTGTCGAATGATTTATCCGGACCGAAAATCGGCTCGCGGAATTTACGTGCAATCTTTGTTGAAGGGCCTGTGTATCTTGCCATGATTTGATTTTTATTGAGACGCTTTCAAAGCGCCAGTACTATTTTTTATTTTTTTTATTCGAATCAGAATTCCGAATTGAACAATTTAAATTATTCGTAATCCGTAATTCGCTCCCGATAGCTATCGGAATCGTAATTAAATTACACTCTTCGTTTTCCCGGAGGACGGCATCCGTTGTGAGGAATTGGCGTGAGGTCCATGATTTCAGTAACCTCGATACCTGCCTGGTGAAGGGTTCTGATTGCAGACTCTCTTCCCGCGCCCGGTCCCTTTACGAACACTTTTACTTTACGGAGTCCGAGATCGAAAGCTGTTTTTGCGCAATCCCCTGCAGCAAGCTGAGCGGCATACGGAGTGTTTTTCTTTGATCCTTTGAATCCCATTTTTCCTGCGGAAGCCCAGGAGATCACCTGACCCGCTTCATTGGTAAGAGAAATAATGATGTTGTTGAAAGTCGCATTGATAAATGCTTTTCCATATGCTTCAACTTTCACTACTTTCTTCTTTGCAGTCTTAGTTGTTTTCGCTGCTGCTTGTTGTGTAGCCATGATGATCAATTACATTTTAGTTGCCTTCTTCTTGTTGGCAACAGTTTTACGTTTTCCTTTTCTCGTACGGGTGTTTGTCTTAGTACGTTGTCCGCGCACCGGTAAACCGACACGATGACGAATACCACGGTAACAGTTGATATCAACGAGACGTTTGATATTCAGCTGCACCTCTGAACGCAATGCACCTTCTACCTTGAGTTCATTGATGATCCCACGGATTTTATTGAGTTGATCATCATTCCAGTTCTCTACTTTTATAGAGAAGTCGATGCCAGCCTCAGTAAGGATGCGCTCGGCAGTCGAATTACCTATACCATAGATATAAGTAAGACCGATCACACCTCTTTTGTGTTTTGGTAAATCTATACCAGCTATACGAGCCATTTATTCTTTGATTTTTTGTTTGTTAATTGTTAGTGTTACGGGTTTCGGGTTTCGGGTTACAGAACACGGAACACCAAACCCGAAACCATTATCCTTGACGCTGTTTAAAACGTGGGTTTTTCTTGTTGATGACATACAATCTGCCTTTGCGGCGGACAATAATGCAGTCTACACTTCTCTTTTTGATTGCAGGTTTTACCTTCATTGTTTTATTTTTTACTTATACCTGTATGTTATTCTTCCTTTTGTCAAATCGTATGGAGACATCTCCACTTTTACTTTATCGCCGGGAAGAATTTTGATATAATTCATTCTCATTTTTCCCGATATGTGAGCGATAATCTCATGCCCATTTTCAAGCTCTACACGAAACATTGCATTTGACAATGCTTCTGTAATCGTTCCGTCTTGCTCAATATTTGCCTGTTTCGCCACTTAGTAACTTACTTTTGTATTTATGTTTTCTTTAAGTACTTCTTCTATGTATTTAAATGAACTCAAAATATCCGCTTCACCTTTTCTGACCGCCACCGTATGTTCGAAATGCGCCGATGGTCTTCTGTCTGCCGTTCTAACTGTCCATCCATCTTTTTCATGAACGACTGCCTTTCCTCCCATGTTAATCATCGGTTCAATCGCGATAACCAAACCCTCTTTCAACACCAATCCGCTTCCCCGCTTACCATAATTCGGCACTTCGGGTTTTTCGTGAAGATGTCTTCCGATACCGTGACCAACAAGTTCCCGGACAACTGAGAAGCCATTCGACTCGGCATGTTCCTGGACAGCATTGCTGATGTCACCTAATCGGTTTCCGGTAACCGCTTTCTCGATTCCCTTATATAATGCTTCTCTGGTAATCTTGAGAAGCCTCAGGGTATCCGCATCAACATCGCCGATAGCGAAGGTGTATGCTGAGTCACCGTAAAAACCATTCTTCAACACACCGAAATCAACCGAACAGATGTCTCCATCTTTTAGTTCGATGTTGTTCGGTATACCGTGAACGACTTGTGCGTTGATCGAAATACAGGCGGAATTTGGAAATCCGTTGTAGTTCAGAAACGCAGGCACCGCCCCGTTATCCCTGGTAAACTCTTCCGCAATGCGATCGAGCGCCAGTGTGGTGATTCCCGGCCTGATGACTTTCGCCACTTCGGCAAGGGTTTTTGCAACAAGTAAAGAACTCTCCCTTATTAATTCAATCTCTTCATTTGTCTTGTAATAGAGCATTTGATTCTCCTTCTGACCCTATTATTTAGACGGCTGAAGCAACCTGTGTACTTCTTCCTTTAATTCTTCCACTCTTCATTAGTCCGTCGTAATGACGCATCAGTAAATGACTTTCTATTTGCTGAAGTGTATCGAGGACAACGCCAACCATGATGAGCAATGATGTACCACCATAGAAATGCGCGAAATTATTATTGATATTAATGATCATCGCGAACGTAGGTAAGATCGCTACGAATGCGAGGAATATGGAACCCGGAAGTGTAATTCTTGACATTACTTCATCAATGAAATCAGCCGTGCTTCTTCCCGGTTTAACACCCGGAATAAATCCGCCATTCCTCTTCATATCATCTGCCATCTGATTCGGATTAACCGCAATCGCAGTGTAGAAATATGTGAAGAGTATAATGAGAATAGCGAATGTCAGATTATAAGGCCATGATGTTAAGTTTCCGAATGTAGCCAGGATACCCTGAGATGCGCTTGCATCCGGGAAAAACTGGGCAATGGTTGCAGGAATGAACATAATTGCCTGAGCAAAGATGATCGGCATTACACCTGCAGCATTTACTTTTAGAGGAATATACTGACGAACTCCGCCATATTGTTTGTTACCAACGATCTTCTTTGCAAAGTTTACCGGAATCTTTCGGGTTCCCTGTACGAGAAGGATCACAAAGGCTATTACTGCTGCCAAAGCGACAAGCTCTAAAAGAAGAACAACCATACCTCCATTGGAATTTGCACGAGATAAAATCTCATCACGTAAAGCATGTGGAAGTCGGGCAACGATACCGATCATGATGATCAGCGAAATTCCGTTTCCTAAACCTTTATCAGTAATTCTTTCTCCGATCCACATAACGAAAATGGTACCGGCGATAAGGATAACAATAGAAGTAAACCAGAATGTGAATGGAGAAACCAGTTCAGGATTTGTGACAGAGATGATCGCTCCCGGAACCTGTGAACGAAGGTTAACGATATAACCCGGTGCCTGGAAAGCTGTGATGACAACTGTCAGCCATCTGGTGATATTATTAATACGTTTTCTACCGCTTTCGCCTTCCTTCTGCAGTTTCTGGAAATAAGGAACTGCAATACTTAAAAGCTGAATCACGATTGACGCGGAGATGTACGGCATGATTCCCAACGCAAAAATCGATGAATTGGAAAATGCGCCACCTGAAAACATATCTAACAGTCCGAGTACCCCACCCGAAGTCTGGTTCTGCAAAGCAGCCAGCTGCTGTGGATCTACTCCGGGCAGAACGATATGAGTTCCGAGTCGGTAGATTAACAGAAAGAAGAGTGTGTTGAGAATACGGATTCTCAAATCTTCGATCCTGAATATATTCCGTATAGTGTTTATCAGATTTTTCATGCCTTAGATGGTAGCGGTGCTTCCTCCTTTTGCTTCTATTGCTTCTTTTGCTGTTGCTGAAAATGCATGTGCTTTGATTTCGAGCTTTGATTTCAACTCGCCTCTTCCGAGAATTTTTACTTTCTCATTTTTCTGAGCAAGACCGTTCTTAACAAGAATTTCAAAGTCAATCGAAGTGATCTTCTTTGAGTCTGCAAGTTTCTGTAACGTGTCAAGGTTGATACCATGATACTCGGTTCTGAATGGATTTTTAAATCCAAACTTTGGAACCCTTCTTTGCAACGGCATCTGGCCACCTTCGAAACCACGCTTGGAAGAATATCCGGAACGAGACTGTGCTCCTTTATGTCCGCGTGTCGATGTGCCGCCTTTACCTGAACCGGTACCGCGACCGATTCGTTTGCTGCCTTTTACTGAACCTTTTGCAGGTTTGAGTGATGATAAATCCATTGATATATCCCGATTAATCTTTTATTAACTTTCTTTTACCTCCACAAGGTGTAATACTGTGTTGATCATTCCTTTGATCTGAGGTGTCATTTCTTTTTCGACAGTACGGTTCATCTTTCCGAGACCCAGTGCTCTGAGTGTTGCCTTCTGACGCTCCGGACGATCGATTCCGCTTTTAACAAGCGTGATTTTTACTTTTGCCATTGTTACTTATCGTTAAGGCTTATCAGCCGTTAAATACTTTTGTCATTTTAATTCCGCGATGTTGAGCAATAGTAGCGGGATCGCGCATGTTTACCAATGCATCGATTGTAGCTTTTACAACGTTATGCGGATTTGAGCTTCCTTTTGATTTAGCAAGTACGTCATGGATACCAACGCTCTCAAGCACGGCACGCATCGCACCACCGGCAATTACACCGGTACCGGGAGCAGCAGGCTTAAGGAATACATAAGCTCCGCCGAATTTACCGTAAGACTCATGCGGCACTGTTCTTTTCAGAACAGGAACTTTTACCAAGTTCTTTTTTGCATCATCAATTCCTTTTTGAACTGCGTCTGTTACCTCTTTCGCTTTACCAAGTCCGTGACCTACAACACCTGTTTCATCACCTACAACTACAATGGCTGCAAATGTGAAGGCTCTTCCTCCTTTAGTAACTTTCGTTACGCGGTTTACTGTTACGAGACGGTCTTTAAGCTCAATTTCGCTGGACTTAACTCTTTTAATATTAGTTGCTGACATATTTTTCTTCTGATACGGGTTGATGATTAAAATACTAATCCTGCCTCACGAGCTCCTTCTGCAAGGGCTTTTACACGGCCATGATACAGGTATCCTCCACGGTCGAATACAACCGATGAGATTCCGCTTTGTACCGCCTTTGTTGCGATTGCTTTACCAACCTCTTTCGCGATATCAACCTTGTTTGCTTTCATCGCACCAAATTCCTTTGCTGCTGAAGATGCCGCTACAATTGTTACACCGGAAAGATCATCGATCAGCTGAGCATATATCTGCTTGTTGCTGCGGAAAACCGACAGGCGTGGGCGCTCTGCTGTTCCTTTTACCGTACGGCGAATACGTGTACGAATGCTATTTCTACGAAGCTGTTTTCTTAACATGACTATTATTTTTTAGCTGCTGATTTACCTGCTTTTCTTCTCAGTTCTTCACCAGTGAACTTAACACCTTTTCCTTTATATGGCTCTGGAGCACGCAGTGAACGGATCTTTGCCGCAACTGCTCCAAGCAATTGTTTGTCTACACTCTCAAGAATGATGGTCGGATTCTGACCTTTTTCCTGCTTTGTAGTTACTTTTATTTCTGTTGGCAATTCGAAAATAAAGTGGTGAGAATATCCCAACACCAGATCCAGCAATTGTCCCTGGTTTGTCGCCTTGTAACCAACACCTACCAACTCCTGCTGCTTAACGAATCCCTGAGATACACCAATAACCATGTTGTTTACAAGCGAACGATAAAGTCCGTGCATCGAACGATGCTGCTTTGATTCTGTCGCTCTCTCAACAGTCAATGTGTTCCCATCAACCTTTATTGTGATCCCGTTAACAAGCTTCTGATTAAGCTCGCCTTTCGGTCCTTTAACTTGAATGTTATCACCGCTTACTTTTACCTCGACTTTCGCCGGCAGTGTGATGGGTAAATTTCCTATACGTGACATTTGTCGTTGTCTTTAAATATTAATATACATAACAAAGAACTTCTCCGCCTACTTTTTCATTCTTTGCTTCTTTATCGGTCATAACACCTTTTGAAGTCGAAAGAATAGCAATACCTAGTCCGTTCAATACACGCGGCATCGTTTCCATACCCGCATATTTACGTAAACCCGGCTTGCTGATACGCGTAAGGTTGCGTATAGCCGGAGCTTTTGTTACCGGATGATATTTCAAAGCGATCTTTATA
>CAZAON010000032.1:0-3257 GCA_964486655.1 uncultured Flavobacteriales bacterium | reverse complement strand
CCGTTGTATATAGTCTCTTTGTTGTTGGCTGTACAAGTGTTATTGGCGGAATCACTTATGTCAGAAAAGGGCTGGTCGAATGGAAGATTGCATTGGTTTTTGCCTTGCCCTCAATACTAAGCGTATTCATTTCAAGAAAATTTATTCTGCCACTAATTCCCGAAATCATAACTGTAAATGACTCGGTGAATATCATAAGAGAAGATCTGATTATGATACTCTTTTCCCTGCTAATGATTTTCGCAGGATATAAAATGATTTCGCCAACACAATTGTCAAATCTGAAAACGGACGATGGTAAAAATAACTACCCGTATTTATTGTTAATCGGACTTATTGCCGGATTATTCACAGGTCTTTTTGGTGTTGGCGGCGGATTCATTATCATTCCGGCACTGGTACTTTTCGCCAGAGTCCCTATTCACATGAGTGTCGGCACATCTTTGCTAATCATTGCATTTAATTCCTTTTCGGGTTTTACAGAGGAGTTGCTGCAAAGGCATAATGAAATTGATTTTCGTTTTTTGATAAGCTTCGCTTGCATGTCGGTTCTGGGTATTTTCGTCGGATATAAAATTTCCATGAAGCTTGAATCGGGGCAATTGAAGAAAATATTCGGATGGTTTATTGCTCTGACCGGGGCACTGCTCTTTGTAAAGGAAATGTCGATGTATTTAATTTGAAATACCCATTTGAAAAAATACGAAAAATGCATTTTCTATTTTCAATCCAATACCTTACGTTTGCTTCAGAAACCTGCATATGTACACCAACCGTACAATAAATATAGCCCTCGTCGACGATGACGCTCAAATGAGAGAAATGCTTAAGGATTTTTTCTCAGACAAATACACATCTTCAACTATCACAACCTATTCTACAGGAGAGGATGCGTTAAAAGGGATTTCGATTGAACCCGACGTCATTGTTCTTGATTATCATCTTGACTCTGTAGATGCAACGGCCATGAACGGCCTGCAGGTATTGAAAAAAATAAAAGAACGTTTCCCCGGTGTTCCTGTAATATTTTTATCAGGCCAGGAGAAAGCGGAAATTGCGGCAAATACCATGAAGTTCGGCGCATGGGATTATGTTGTTAAAAACGAAAGCGCTTTTCACAGACTCGAAATTTTAATGAATAACATTTTGGGTAATGTCGAGCTCAAGAAAAATCTCGGAACACAGAAATTTTTCAATCGTTTCCTTGGCGCTGTTGTCGTTGCGCTGATAATCGGTTTGATTATTTCCCGGTTCTTATAATAAAAATTGCAGATTTCACATACTTCAAAGCATCGCGTAAATTACCTTGATTCCACTCGGGGGCTTGCCGCATTAATTGTTTTGCTGGCACATTTTCAACTGACCGTTCTCCCCTCATTTACCGGTTCACTTCTTTACAAGACACCGCTAAGAATTTTGTTTGATGCCGATGCAGCCGTATTGTATTTCTTTATCCTTAGTGGTTTTGTGCTTACGAAGTCAATCAATAACATTTCGAAACTGAGCTTTCAGGCATATTCAGCTTTTGTTATTAAACGAATATATCGCATCTATCCTGCTTTTCTTGTAGCTTTCATATTCACCTATTTTGGCATTCTTGTTTTTTCAAAACCCGCTAACGGATGGCTATCCCAATTCTGGCAGGACACCTCACTGGATATTCCCGGTTTTCTCAAACAGATTTTGCTGGTGAAACGACTTCCCAATGATCCATTGCTACGGATTCTCCCTCACGATTGGACACTTTCCATTGAAATGGCAGTATCTCTTCTGTTGCCTTTACTTGCCTTCGCCTCCCGCATAAATTCATGGCTTACCCTGCTTCTTATCTATCTCTCCGTAAAGTTTCCGGGCCTGGACCCTTTTGCATTTGACTTTTCATTAGGCATTTTTCTTTCAATGAATTACCAACGTTGGCCGACTTTAGGAAAAGCACCTAAGCTATTGTTTGGCCTGCTCTCCATAATGCTTATCTGTGGTGACTACCTTTTCCCCGAAATCGCGATTCATGTCGACAGAGTGCTGATTCACCACAAGTCCTGGGGTTTGGTTTTAATATTGATTATTATCCTTTCTTCCGCGAGAATCCAAAAAATATTGTCTTTGAAACCATTGAATTTTCTGGGAAAAATATCCTATAGCTTCTATTTATTTCACTTCGGTATTTTACTAATAATGAACTCACTATTTGCCAGTATCAATAGTATAACTTTCCTGCTTTTTTATTGCATAGCGACTGTGATCATTTCAACTTTCATATATTATTTAATTGAAAAACCCTATATAAATTCAGGTCGAAAGCTGGCCGGTAAACTCACAAAAACGACCTCTTAAAAGGTTACGGGAGGATTGCCCAATTGATTACCTTTGCACTCTAATTCAATTTCGATGTCAAACGGCATTTACCAGGTACCGGTAGCTATTAACGAACCGGTTTTAAATTATGCTCCCGGCAGTCCGGAGCGTGAAGCATTAAAAGCAGCTCTTAAAAAGATGCGCTCAGAAGTTCGTGATATACCAATGTATATTGACGGTAAAGAAATTCGGACTTCAAAAACCGGAAAAATTTCACCACCACATGACCATCAGCATCCTGTCGCTCAATTTCACCAGGGTGATAAAACGCATGTTCAGCTGGCCATTGATGCTGCCCTGAAAGCCAGACACGATTGGGCTGAAATGAGTTGGGAACACCGCGCATCGATTTTCCTGAAGGCGGCCGAATTACTTGCCGGTCCGTACCGGGCATTAATCAATGCTGCAACCATGGTCGGGCAAAGTAAAAATGTTTATCAGGCCGAGATTGATGCTGCCTGTGAGATGATTGACTTTCTCCGCTTCAACGTACAGTTTATGCGTGAGATTTATACTCAGCAACCCATTTCTTCTAAAGGAATATACAACCGTGTTGAACAAAGACCTTTGGAAGGTTTCGTTTTTGCTTTAACACCATTCAACTTTACGGCGATCAGCGGTAACCTTCCAACAGCTCCGGCAATGATGGGCAATACTGTTGTATGGAAACCAGCAAACACACAGATTCTTGCAGCAAGTATTTTAATGCAGGTTTTCATGGAAGCCGGCGTTCCTCCGGGAGTTATTAATCTCGTCTACGTCTCCGGCCCGGATGCAGGAGATGTGATTTTCAGCAATCCGCGCCCAGTGACCCTCACGGCTCCTGTGGTGAACGGCGCCATCACAGTGAATAGCGGTTCCATCACGGTTTTGGGACCTACCTCTGGACTGACCGGTTTGAC
>CAZAON010000031.1:0-7517 GCA_964486655.1 uncultured Flavobacteriales bacterium | reverse complement strand
GTCCAAATAGAAGTCTGCCTCGAGTATATAAGCAAAGAAAATTATGGGGCAAGTACCAGACGTACACTAACTATAGACGTGCCATATGAGCTTAACTAAACGACATTGGACTAAAGTCCGGCATGGGTTTAAGAGGTGGGCGTTTCTTAAACCCTGCGCTGAAGCGCAGGGTTGTAATTATTCTCACATTTCATAAAGAGCAATAAAAGATGTGGGTAATCGTGAATGCTGAAGCCGGGTTATAATTGTTCTCACCGTACATAGGAATTGGGAAGGATGTGTGTAATCGTGAGCGCTGAAGCGCGGGGTTGTAATTGTTGTTACATCTATTAGTGAGTGATAAGATATATGAGCAATCGTAAGATCTTAAACTGACGGCTATGCCCCAGCGGGGTCGAATGTGATACTTTCATATTTTATCAGACTTTTTTTGAATAGCAGTCAATTTACATTCGACTCCTCCGGAGTCGGGTGTGGTGTTAAACTTCGTTTAATATAAACATGTGACCCCTAAACGGGGTCGACTCTGATAAAAATTTTATTTTATTTCACTCAGTATATCTTAACTTAATGACATTGCCCTGAGCGAGTCGAAGGGGGGAAAAGTACTTGTATTTTTAACTTATTCAGGAAACAACGCCATTAGAAATTAAAAATTATTTTGTCTGTGTATACGGGATTATGATCCTAACATCCAAACAATTTTTTTTTATCGGATTGTTTAAAACAAAGACGTGATTTTTAATTTCTAATTTTTTAATTAATAAAATTATCGCTCCGGATCTTCCGTGCATAGAGTATCGGATAAATGATTCAATTCATCCCCTTAAAAACCTCACCCGAAATTTCAGCCAGAACATTCGAAAGCACCTTCGGATTCGGTCCTTTCGTCATCACCGTAAGTAAATATGGTTTGTCTTTGTAAAAGAAGATACCCGATTCGTGAAGCTGGCTCGAATACTTTCCGCCCGGTAGTTTTTTTCCAAATTCACCAAACTTATGAGCGACAATTATATCCTGAGGAATATTTTTGATTATCCCTTCTTTATAATCAACCTTACTCAGTAATTTTAGTGCAAAGTCAGAGTTTTCCTGTGTAAGGTAGGTGGCATTATAAAGTACCCTCATGAATCTGGAATAACCCGCAACCGTAATTTCATAATTTGAATTTTTTAAATCGGGAACAATTAATCCCAGATCTGAAAATAATTTTTTGAATTCCGGCTCGTTCAGATTCATATTCAGCAAAGTCGTTGCGGCGTTATCCGAATGAATGATCATTAAATTTAATAATTCAAGAATCGTGTATTTCTTTCCCGGCTGAATTGTTTTTCCTTCATAGGTCTGAACCGGAAACTGATTCTCCAGTGCCGGGTAGTAATAAATTTCTTTCTTGAGTAAGGACGGATTTTTTTCCAGATCATGCAGGTAGACCATGAGTATGGGTACCTTTAAAAGGCTGGCCGGACTGTACACTTCATTGGTATTAATACTCATCCATTTTGATTCATTTAAATTTCTGAAGTAAATCGATGCTGTAGTAATTTCACCAATCTGAATTTTTTGCTGAATCAGTTCATTAATGTTTGACTTCAGCGCTGACAGGTCATTGGATTCTTCACGTCCGTCGTTCAGTAAAAGTGGATTGGCAAGTGAATATCCGCTGCTGCTGTATTTAATTACGGGAGGGGGCGGACACTCATTAGAGGAACTAACGGCAGAACTTTTAGTTGCATAGACGTTTCTGTTTGATTGCAACATGAAAATGCATGAAACTCCGGCTAAAATAAGCAGAGTAACATACAATGGCAGAGGTTTTTTTAGAAGGGTCATAGGAGATTTTAGGGGAATCAGTTAATTGGATTATTGAGGGATAATCCTGGATTTTCATAATAATATTTACTGCATGAAACAGCATAAACCATCCGATTATAGTTTCCATTTAATTTCGAATTAAATCGAACTATTTACTTTAAATAATACAGTGTTTACTTTTTACTCGCAGACTTACCATAACTATTTCGCAGATAGAATATGGTGAGGTAAATATATACTAATTGATGATTAGTTATTAATATAAAGTGTTTTTTTTGAGCCTGTTATTGTCATTGTTTTGTCATGCGAAAATTTGATTGGAGTAATTATTTTCCGGTGAAGATCACATTGCTTAGCCCCCTAGCCATAAAATTTTTCCAGGTTGTCCATCTTCAAACTTTTTCTAAATTTGGGCTCTGTGGAAATTTATACTAATTGTTGATTATCAGTACGTTACGTTTTCCCTTACTAATTAATATTCAAAAATGGAAGTTGTAATACTTTGTGGTGGGTTAGGTACCAGGTTAAAAGAGGAAACTGAATTCAAGCCAAAACCAATGGTTGAAGTCGGTGGCCGGCCAATTCTTTGGCATATTATGAAAACTTACGTGCATCATGGTTTTAATAAATTCATCCTTTGTCTTGGTTATCGCGGTGATGTTATTAAAAACTATTTCTACAATTATGAGATAAGAAGTAATGACTTTACGCTTACTCTCGGTCAGGGAAATATTAAAGTTCATAATTCGCACAGTGAACAAGGTTGGGAAATTACATTTGCCGAAACCGGAGCACTGAATATGACCGGTTCTCGAATCAAGCAAATAGAAAAATATGTTACCGGAGATACCTTTTTGCTGACTTACGGTGACGGTGTATCGAATGTAAATATCAGGGAACTGCTGGCGTTTCATAAATCGCATGGGAAAATAGGAACCGTAACGGGTGTTTTACCCCCATCCAGGTTTGGAGAATTAGTAACTGATGGAAACCTGGTAACATCATTTATGGAAAAACCCCAGATTCATGACGGTGGTTTAATCAACGGTGGATACTTCGTATTTAACAGAAAGTTTTTCGATTACCTCGATGCCGATCCTTCATGCATCCTCGAAAGAAATCCGCTTGAATCTCTCGCTGCTGATAAGCAGCTTTGCGTTTATGAACACCGTAAATTCTGGCAATGCATGGATACATACAGAGATTCTGAATACCTGAATTCTCTTTGGAAGGAAAACAAAGCAGATTGGAAAGTTTGGTAAAATTTTACGGGTCAATGAATCTCGAAAAAACTTTTAGGAATAAGCGTGTATTTGTTACCGGACATACCGGTTTCAAAGGCTCATGGCTTTGCATCTGGCTTGAAATGCTGGGAGCAAAGGTTAAGGGTTATGCGTTGAAACCTGAAAAGGAATCACTCTACAATAAAATAAAGGCTGATCTTAAAATCAATTCAGTAATTGCTGATATCAGAAATTATGAAAGACTGAAAAAAGAAATTATTTCCTTTCAACCCGATTTCGTTTTTCACCTTGCCGCACAACCTCTGGTCAGAGAGTCTTATTCAATTCCCCTGGAAACATTTGATATTAACGTTATAGGGACAGCTCATTTACTCGACAGTCTCCGGTTTTTGAATAAGAAATGTATTTGTGTTGTTGTAACAACAGACAAGGTTTACAGTAATTTAGAGAAGCACTACGCATATAAGGAATCCGATAAACTTGGCGGCTATGATCCGTATAGCGCCAGCAAAGCTGCAGCCGAAATTGTTACCGAGTCATACAGGTTGTCCTATTTTAATCCGGCCGGCTTCAAAAAGCATAAAAAAGCGATCGCTACCGGAAGGGCCGGAAACGTAATCGGTGGCGGTGATTATGCAAAAGATCGAATTGTGCCCGACATTTTTCGCGCGCTTTCAGCTTCAAAAACCATCGAAGTCCGCAATCCATCCGCCATCCGCCCCTGGCAGCACGTTTTGGAACCTCTGAATGGTTATCTAACATTGGCCGGAAAGCTTTGGGAATACCCTGAAAAGTTCGCGGGTTCTTATAACTTTGGGCCCCGTCTGAATGATACGTTCACCGTTGAGGAGTTGGTTCAAAAGGCTATTAAATACTGGAAAAGCGGCAAGTATATGGTTCCCCGGCAAAAAAGTAAATTGCATGAGGCAGGCTTGTTAAAACTTGATATTAATAAGGCGAAAACCGAATTGAAATGGAAGCCACGCTGGTCTGCCGATAAAGCTATTCAAACAACCATTAACTGGTATAAAGACAATGGAAGTTTGCAGGCATATAGTTTGTGCGAAAGAGATATTATCGATTATCTGAAATGAAGTCAAAGCAAAATAAAATAAACTCGTGCAGGATATGTAGTGGCAGCGAACTGCAGTCAGTGATTCGTCTGCCTCAAATGCCACTTACAGATGAATTTATTTCTTCTGAAAGAATTGGTAAAGAGTTTATCGGTGATATTGAAATTGCTGTTTGTACTTCATGCGGTTGTTCTCAGAATATGAACGACACCGATATGGATGATTATTATAACGAATATACTTACAGCGTTCAGTCATCGGGATTCGCGATTCAGTTCATGCGAATTCTTGCCACACGCATCAAGCAGAAGTATTTTGCAAATTTAAAATCACCCAAAGTTATTGAAATCGGAAGCGGAACAGGCGAACAATTACTCGAATTTAAAAAACTTGGTTTCGAAGTTTTGGGAGTTGAACCATCTGAAAAACTTGTTGACTATGCAAACAGTATTGGTGTTCCGACACTTCATGCGTTTTTCGATGAGCATATTGACAATAAACTGCCGTCCGGTTTTAAATCAGTAGATCTCATAATCAGCAGTTATACATTTGATCATATTCCTCATCCTGTAAATGTGTTGAAAGAAATACATTCTTTACTTAACAAAGGAGGAGTGACGGTACATGAAGTGCACGATTTGGAGTTGATCAGAAAGCGGAATGAGTATTGTTTATTCGAACATGAACATTATACATACCTGAATGAACGTACAATGTCGTATGTTTTGGGTTCTAATTCATTTGAAGTAGATACATTCGAATTACTGACTCAGCAGGAAAAACGTGCAAACTCACTGTTAGTAGCGGCACGAAAATCAGATTCACTTAAGAAATATCCGGTTGATATTAATTCTGAAATTTCAGGATTGAAGACATTATTTTCAAACGTTCGTGAAAGTATTGTACGAATTGAAAATTGGCTTGAAGAAAATAAAAATAACGTTGTTGTTGCATATGGCGCGGGAGGAAGAGGGGTTATGACAATCGCAGCGTTAAAGAATCCGGAGTGCATCAGTTACATAGTTGATAAAAATCCAAAGGCGAAAAATATTTTTGCGCCAAAATCTCATTTGCCTGTTTATGGTCTTGATCAGCTTTCAGTAAATCGAGCGGATAAGATTCTTGTATTTAGTTTTGGATATTACAATGAGATAGTGTCTGAATTAGTTGAGAAATACAATTATAAAGAAGAACAGTTTACTTCAATATTACAATTGCTCGAATTGAAACATGCCTGATATTATTATTCACGGAGCATCCGGATTTATAGGCAAACATTTTCTGCGGAAACTGATATCAGAGAAATTCCGTGTAACTATTCTCGCCCGCGCAAGTTCCGATATTCAGGAATTCGAAAAAAGCAATTTAGTAACTGTAGTCAGATATAAAAATTCACTCGCCGAAATAGATCCCAATTCTATACAAACTATTTCACCTGTCTTTTTCGAATTTGCCTGGTACGGAGTTTTTGGAACTGAACGAAATGACGAACAGCAATTGTCTGTCAATATTCCTATGATCAGGGCATCTGTTCAGCTGGCCGATTCCTTAAAAGCTATTCATTGGGCAGGAATTGGCTCACAGGCCGAATATGGAAATCTTGATAAAAGGATTTCTGAAGCCGATGAGTGTCATCCTACAACATTGTATGGAAAAGCAAAACTGGAATGTTGTAAACTGTCTGCTTCTCTGTGTGCGGAAAAGGGAATTGAGCATTCCTGGCTTAGATTATTTTCTGTTTATGGTCCCGACGATAATCATGAGTGGTTGATACAATACCTGATAAATGAGATGCTAAATGATCGTGATATTAATGTAACGAAGGGAGAGCAATTCTGGGATTATCTGTATATTGATGACGTTAGTAATATGTTTTTTAAATTAAAGGATGCAAAGGGCGTGGGAATAGCAAATCTCGGTTCGGGAAAAGCAATTCAGGTGAAAGAAATTATTCTTAAAATAAAGGATCTTACAAATTCAAAATCAAAAATCAACTTCGGCGCAGTTCCATACAGAGATGATCAGGTTATGTTAATGGAGGCTGATATTTCCAAACTGTCAAATCATCTGGGTTGGATTCCAAATGTTAATATGGAAGAAGGGTTAAGGCAGACAATAGACTTTATTAAAAAACACAAACCTGTTTTAAAGCAGGAGATAAAATGAAAGATCTTTTAAAAATAACAAAGTCAATTCGGAAAAATATTCTTTTGATGAATCACCGGGCCAATGCCTCACATAGTGGTTCGGCTTTGTCGATCGTTGAATTACTGACGGTGCTTTATTTCAAATATTTGCGGCTGGATAAGAAAAACATGAAGGCAACAAACCGTGACAGATTTATTCTAAGTAAAGGTCATGCCAGCAGTGCCTTGTATGCAACTCTTGCCGAATGGGGAGCGTTCGATAAAAGCTACCTGGATAAGTTCTATGTTGATGGTGGATTATTGCCTGGCCATGTTGACATGGAGGCGGCCCCGGGTTTGGAATGTGCCGCGGGATCTCTTGGTCATGGATTATCGATTGGTCTGGGTATGGCTATTGCATTAAAGCATCAAAAGAGTAATGCAAGAGTAGTAGTTCTGATTAGCGACGGCGAAATGAATGAGGGCAGCATTTGGGAACCACTATTGTTGGCGCCGCATCTGAAAATGAATAATCTGTCTGTTATTATTGATTACAATAAGATTCAGAGTTTCGGTATAACGAACGAAGTTGTGAATCTGGAACCACTGACGGAAAAGTTAAAAGCGATGAATTGGGATGTGTTTGATATTAACGGACATGATTTTGATGAGATCGAAACAACTTTAAATATTAAATCAGATAAACCAAAGATGATCATTGCTCATACGATAAAGGGCAAGGGTGTAAGTTTTATGGAAAATAAACTTGAATGGCATTACCGTTCACCAAACAAAGAACTATTAGAGCAGGCTTATGCTGAATTGGCATAAATTTCGGAAATGAGAAAGACATTCATAAATACATTAGTCGAACTGGCACGAAAAGATAAGAGAGTATATCTGATTACTCCCGATATCGGATATTCGGTTCTTGAAGTTTTCCGCGATGAGTTTCCGGATCGTTTTTTAAATGTTGGCGTTGCGGAACAGAATGCTATTGGTATTGCAGCCGGTATGTCATTGGCCGGAATGATTCCTTATGTATATACGATTAACCCTTTTGTGTGTATGCGACCGTTCGAACAGGTCAGAGTGGACATGGCATATATGAATGCGAATGTGCGTATCGTTGGAGTTGGTGCCGGCTTTTCATATGGTAGCGCTGGAGCTACCCATCATTCGATTGAAGATATTGCAATTATGCGTGCTCTACCGAATATGACAGTGGTTTGTCCGGGCGACCCATGGGAAGTTAGCGA
>CAZAON010000030.1:0-1589 GCA_964486655.1 uncultured Flavobacteriales bacterium | reverse complement strand
CTTTCCAAAACGCGAGGACTATAATTTTATCAAACAGAAAGTTGAATATACTTTTTACGACCCCAATACTGCGACAAAAGAGCTGGTTGACGAGGTTTTTCAGATTGTAAATGATAAGGGCAAACTGATTCGCATACTGTCTCTTGCCAAGTCGGCCATTAGACACAACATGAGTGATGATCTGCAGAATATGAAACTGCCTGTTTGCCTGATCTGGGGAAAGAACGATACCGTAACGCCACCTGACGTCGCCGAAGAATTTAAAAGACTTTTACCGAATTCAGAACTACACTGGATCGATAAATGCGGGCATGCGCCAATGATGGAACAACCGAATGAGTTCAATGAAATACTCAGCAAGTGGCTGAAAAAGCTGCCGGGTAAATAACAGTTTCGTACATGGAAGCTGTGCTGCGGGATTTGATTCCATTTATTCTGCAATTACAATATTCCATTATTCTAATATTCCATAATTCCAGGTTTTCAAGACTAAATACTCAATATTAAGATGAACATTAAAGAAGCTGAGTTTATAGTCAGTAATACAAATTTTGAAAAGTGTCCTGCTCCAAATTTTCCGGAATACGCTTTTATCGGACGATCGAATGTTGGAAAATCTTCCCTCATCAATATGATAACGGGCAAGAAAAATCTTGCAAAGACATCATCAACACCGGGCAAGACACAATTAATCAACCATTTTCTAATAAACAAAAACTGGTATCTCGTCGATTTACCCGGTTATGGCTATGCCCAGGCGTCTAAGACGTCGAAAGCGGCATGGGATAAGATGATTAAGAATTATCTTGAGAAGAGAAAAAACCTGCTGACCGTATTCATTCTGATTGACATTCGACTTGAGCCTCAACCAATTGACATCAGGTTTATTACCTGGGTTGGCGAAAAACAAATTCCGCTCTGCATTGTTTTTACGAAAGCCGATAAGCTATCAAAGCAGCAGGTAATTTTTTCAGTCGAGCAATTCAAAAAAGAGCTTCGAAAAACCTGGGCCGACCTTCCGATCATGTATATTTCCTCCTCCGAGAAAAAAACCGGCCGGGATGAAATACTCGACTATATTCAGGAAACAAACGAAGAGTTTAAGAAATTACTTTAACCATTTTACTTTCAATACTGCAGGGAGTTTCTTTTTGGGCATTGTACTGAAAAATAGTTGGTGGAATTGAATAAATTACTTCCTATTCTTCGCCCGAATGATTGAAGAGAAAACAAGCTCTGCATCTTCGCCCCTTTGCATCTTTGCACCTTTGCATCTTTGCCCCTTTGCGCCATTGCGCCATTGCGAGAAAAATTTTTTTTTGCCACAAAGGCACCAGAACACAAAGATTTACAAAGTCAATATTGTACAAATTAAGTTCGTTCTCACCGTAAAAAAATTCCTAAGAAGCAATCATATTCAGCAAATGTGAGAAATGGCTAGATAAACATTAAACTTCACTCTGAATAGATTTTAAAGAAAAACCACGAAACCCAATAATCAAGCTTGCCTAACCCGTAACCCGAAACCCGAAACCCGTAATTTATTTCACCACTCCCGTCTTCTTCCCAAACCACTCAGCAAATTTCTT
>CAZAON010000029.1:0-3589 GCA_964486655.1 uncultured Flavobacteriales bacterium | reverse complement strand
CAGAACCATTGATAGTTTTCATAGCTCCGTCATTGTCTCCTGAAAGAAGTCTTGCGAGAGTTGCGTTAAATGTGTTCTCAGAGCCATAGTGACTAAGTGCTGCAGAGTAGTTACCGTTACGGATATCAAGAATACCCATATTATGGTTTACTTCATTGCCTGCACCGGCTGCTGCCGCATAATTTGATGCTGCATTAGCACGATCACCTTTACGGCTATAAACAGCTCCCATGTTATTTTTAACGATAGGATTTCCGGAACTTAACTGATCAGCTTTAGTGAACTGAGTCATTGCACCGTCAACATCGCCGTTAGAGAATAAGATAAATCCAACGTTGTTAGAAGTTCTCCAGTCTTGCGGATATAAACGCTCAGCTGTTTTGTAGATAGAAAGTTTCTCTCCATTATCCTGTGTAAGAGTTGCGGCATAAAGAATTTCTTCAACGCTTAAAGAATCCGGATTAGATTTTACAAGGGCAGAAATTTGTTCGTCAGAACGTCCTGTTTTTTCACCATTAAGAGTGATAGCGGAACGACGTAGTTTAGGTAAAATGTGGTCAGCGATTTCTGTATAAGCTTTACCCATTTTCTTAATTTCCATTTCTCTTGCTTCAGGATCAGAATTTGAAGAAACGATACGTAAGATCATATCTTTTTGTTCCATCTGAGATGACTGCATTAATGTCTGGAATCCGCCCCAGTCTTCGTTAGTTACATTACGGGTAAACATTGAGCTGTCGGCACTAACCGATTCTTTGCTGCCCTTTGTTGCTTTACGCAAGTTGGCAGTCATTGTAGTAGCGATATATTTAGCAGCCGACTTAGAACGGTTTTCAGCTAAATCAGCATTCATCATTTCTTTACCATCCGGTGAAGCGTAACCCATAATGTTTACACTTTTCAGGCTGTAAGGAGCAGTTGTTATTGCTTTTAATGCGCTATCTAAAAGAGTAAATTCAGGAGCGTTGCTAACTTCAGCACCTTTAACTTTAAAGTTGCGGTTAACATTGTAAGTATTTATCAGGTAATAGATAGTACCCTCAAAATTTGCCGGAGTTACTCTCTGGAAATTATCTTTTCCAACAATTGCTTTTTCGTCATTACGAACCAGCAAAGGAGTAGCGATAACACCATCAGCAATTTTTACAGATCCTAATTCTTTAGTTTTAGTTCCTTTTGCACCAACTGACTTAACCATAAGATCAGATGCACGCATGTCAGGAGTATAAGCTATCTTATCAGTATAAGTAAAGCTTCCACCTGCTTTAGCCGGAATTTTATTACCTGATGTTGTAGATTTTTCACCAACATTTGTAATTGACTTACAGTTATGTTCTGCAGTAGAAGATTTAATGTATGGCGTAACTGTTACATCAACCTTATTTGCAAAATATTTCGGCGGATAAGTTCCCTTGACAGAAACTGCAACAGAATCACCATGCATTTCGAGTGGATTAGGCTTTACTTCGTGAGTTACCTTTGGGTAATTCTTAGCCATTTTTCCTAACCCGTTACACCCGACAACAGCAATAGCGAGCAGGAAGTAAGATAAGGTCTTTAGCTTATTCATTTTTAGTAGACGTATAAAATAGTTTATATTATTATTTAGGCTGCAATATTGCAACAAATTTATTTACTATGAAAGGATTTTAATTATTTTTAGAAGCCCGTTTACGCTCATTTTCATCTAAAATTATTTTTCGCATACGAATTCCCTTTGGCGTAACTTCCAAATATTCATCTTTCTCAATATATTCCATCGCTTCTTCCAACGAAAAATTAATTTTTGGAGTAATTCGCACATTTTCATCGCTTCCAGATGCACGCATATTAGTAAGCTGTTTTGCGCGTGTGACATTTACTACCATATCGCCTGGTCTGATACTCTCACCTATGATCTGTCCGGCATAAACTTCTTCTCCCGGCTCTATGAAAAATCTGCCGCGATCCTGTAATTTATCAATGGAATAAGCTGTAGTCTTTGCTTTATCCATAGATAAAAGTACACCATTTATTCTTCCGGGCAAATCTCCTTTCCATGGTTCGTAATCTTTAAACCGGTGGGCAATAATTGCTTCTCCCTGTGTAGCAGTTAACAATGTATTTCTCAATCCGATAATTCCACGGGCCGGAATATTGAACTCTAAATGAAGAACGTCTCCTTTGGGTTCCATAATTAATAATTCACCCTTTCTCTGGGTTACATAATCAATAACGGCACCTGAAAATTGTTCAGGAACATTTACAGTAAGCATTTCAATCGGCTCACATTTTAATCCGTTTATTTCACGTAAAACTACCTGAGGCTGACCTACCTGTAATTCATATCCTTCGCGACGCATCGTTTCAATAAGAATAGATAAGTGAAGTACTCCCCTTCCATATACATTGTATGCATCGGGTGATCCGGTTTCTTCAACTCTTAAAGCAAGATTTTTTTCAATCTCTTTAAAAAGTCTGTCTCTCAAATGTCTTGATGTAACGAACTTTCCTTCTTTGCCAAAAAACGGCGAGTTGTTAATCGTAAATAACATACTCATAGTTGGCTCGTCAACCGCAATTGTCGGTAGTGCTTCCGGCATTTCGAAATCGCAAACTGTATCTCCAATGTCAAAGTTTTCGAGTCCGACTATCGCACAAATATCTCCCGCATCAACCGAAGTTTGTTTGCTGCGACCGAGTCCTTCGAAACTATGAATCTCTTTTACACGCGACTTTGAAATACTTCCGTCTCTCTTAATTAATGAAACCGGCATACTCTCACGCATTGTTCCGCGGAACACTCTGCCAATTGCTATCCTTCCAACGAAACTGGAATAATCAAGTGATGTAATAAGCATTTGCGGAGTTCCCTGGCGAACATTTGCGGGCGGAATATGCTCTACAATTGCATCCAACAATGCAACAATATCTTCAGTCGGATGATTCCAGTCGTTACTCATCCATCCCTGTTTTGATGAACCATAAAGAGTCGGGAAATTCAACTGATCCTCAGTTGCTCCCAGATTATAGAAAAGATCGAAAACCTGCTCATGAACCTCATCTGGTCTGCAGTTTTCTTTATCTACTTTATTAATAACGACAATTGGCTTTAATCCGCGCTCCAACGCCTTCTGCGTTACGAAACGGGTTTGTGGCATTGCACCTTCAAATGCGTCGACAAGTAATAATACTCCGTCTGCCATCGTAAGCACCCTTTCAACCTCACCTCCGAAATCGGCGTGACCGGGAGTATCAATGATATTGATTTTCACACCTTTATATCTGATAGAGACGTTTTTTGCGACAATTGTAATTCCGCGTTCACGTTCTAACTCATTGTTATCCAGTATTAAATCATCTGTATGCTGATTGTCCCTGAATAGCTTAGCCTGATGTAACATCTTGTCTACCAGCGTGGTCTTTCCATGATCGACGTGGGCAATGATGGCAATATTCCTGATTTGCATTCTTTGTTTTTGTTAAGGGCCGCGAAGGTAGTGTTTATTTTTGGTCTTTCCGGGCGAGGGCTGCAGGTTCGAAACGATATATTAGGATACTGTTTCGGGTTACGGGTTTCGGGTTCGGGGGGCTGCTGGTTCGGGGGGCT
>CAZAON010000028.1:0-12597 GCA_964486655.1 uncultured Flavobacteriales bacterium | reverse complement strand
GATAACGGAAGTGTTCAGACTTCTAATATTTCCGGTGTTACAATAAATCCTTTTGATTCAATTCTTGTAACAGCATCAAATGCATGGAATCTTTCCGCTACCGGCACTTATGATTTATTAATGTATGCGAATAATCCCAATGGTGTTACCGATATGAATCCCGCTAATGACAGCTGTCACAGAATCGTTGCAGGTGGTCCGGGTACTCCAAATATTATTGACGATTATCTTACTTCTACTCCGACACCAACAGTTATCGGAAGTGTAAGCGATCAGTTGGATTTTCCTGTCGATCTTGATTTTCATCCTGTACTCACACGTTATGAATGCTGGGTTATTCTCCGGGGAACGACTAACAGTGGTGGTTCTACTGTTAAGTTTACAAATGCAGGTCAGCCCGGACAAACTTCTCTGAAGCAAACTGATGGAAATGCCGCTCACTTCATGGATCTTCCTTCTGCAATAGCATTCAGTGAGAATGAAAACTTCGGAACATCACCGTCTGTTTATGATGCCAATCACGACGGTGGTAATCCGTTTACCGGTCCAACGTTGTGGTCAAGCGACCCCGCAGTTTATGCAATCACTCCTCCGGGAGGTAACGGTAGTCACCTCGACATGTTGCATCAAAGTCCGTACTCTATGGGAATGTGCCATGAAACGGAAAATAAATTCTGGGTATTCGATGATAACACACACGATATCGTAAGCTATGATTTCAGAAAGGATCATGGTCCGGGTAACAGTGATCATAGCGACGGTCTCATTCGCAGATATACCGGATTAGGTCTTGCAGGAGATCCTGCTCATACAATCGGCAGCCATCTGATTCTGGATAAGACAGAAGGAATGCTCTACATCGCAGATACATACAATGACAGAATCCTGAAAATGGATATTAATTCAGGAACGTTTCAAAATAACCTAACACCATATGAACCTACAGCGGAATATTCAAGTTGGAATAATGTTACCTGGAGTGTTTTTGTAGGCAGCGGAATTACGAAGCCAAGCGGAATAGATATGATTGAAAACCGTCTGATTGTTTCCGAATATAACTCCGGTGACATTGTAATTTATGATATCGGAAATACAGGAACAGAGATCGGACGAATTCACACAGGATCTGCAGGTGTAATGGGAGTAAAGATTGGTCCTGACGGAAAGATCTGGTATGTGAATGCATTGACAGATGAATTACTTCGCATTGATCAGCTCAATGTCGGTATAAGCGAAATAAATAATTCGACAGTTGCACTTTATCCGAATCCGGCCAACGATAAGCTCAGCATCATGTTGAACGGAAAACAATCCGATGTATTTATTTCAATTGTTGATGTGAAAGGATCTGTTGTTGCATCACAGAATATTTCTTCGGGAGAAAGAACAACTACATTTGATGTATCCTCTTTTTCAAACGGAGTTTATACCGTAACGATTCGTTCGAATGAAGGGGTTGTGGTGAAGAAGTTTGTTAAGAATTAGTACTTGGTACTAGGTACTTAGTACAAAGTACTAAGTACAAAGAAGGCATACGGATTGATACAATCCAATAAGATATTTAGAGGCTGCTCGATTTGAGTGGCCTTTTTTTATTCCTCATTTTACTTATAAATCGACCAATTTAATGTTACAACATGAAATTTATTTACTGATAATCAGCTTATTACATAATACATGTTGTAACATCTAATGTTGTAACATATATTTACATCATAATTCAAACAAAGAAAAACAAATCACAATGAAAAAAATCATAATCGCAAGCGCAATGATCGCTGCAGCATTCACATCGAATGCACAAAACTGGAAAGTTGACCCTTCTCACACGAAGATTACATTCAGTACAAAGTATCTGGTAATTTCAGATGTTGAAGGAGAGTTTAAAGATTTTGACGGAACGTTTAGTTCCACGAAGCCTGACTGGACAGATTTAAAAGCAAATGTCACGGTTAAGGTTGCAAGTATCAGCACGGATAATGAGATGAGAGACAAACACCTTAAGAGGGATGACTTTTTTAATGCTGAAAAATATCCGACGATAAATTTCGCCAGCACAGGAATTAAAATGATTGCAACCAATAAATATGTTCTTCAGGGAAAACTGACAATAAGAGATGTAACCAAAACTGTTGAATTACCTCTTGTGTATAGCGGAACAGTAAAGGATCCATGGGGAAATATCAAAGCCGGATTTAAAGCGACAGGAAAAATAAACCGAAAAGAATATAATTTGAAATATAACAATGCTGCAGCAACGGGTGAAGCAGTAGTATCAGACGATGTTGAATTCACCATCAATGCAGTATTGATTAAGCAGGCCGATGTAAATTAATTGGATAAATAATTATTCATCCACCCTTCGGCTCCGGTCACTGAGCGGAGCCGAAGGGCCCTGTTAAGATAACTTAATATTTTAGCCGGTAATAAAATGAAAATACATAAATTAATAAGTGAACGAAAAAGCATTCGTGCATTTTCGAATAAAAGAATAGGAGATGAGGAGTTGCTTTCTTTGCTGGAAGCAGCAAGATGGGCCGCATCATCCATGAATGAGCAACCCTGGAGATTCATCGTTGCGAGAAAGGAAAATGAAGAGTCGTTCGGTAAAATGCTGGAAAGCATGAATGAATCAAACCGGAATTGGGCAAAAGACGCTTCAGTGATTTTGCTGACGGTTGCTTCGAATAAAATTGCGGCGAAGGATTTTACCAACGAATATGCCTGGCATGATGTCGGACTGGCAGTTGGAAATATGTCGTTACAGGCCATGTCAATGGATATTTATCTCCATCAGATCGGCGGATTTAACAAGGAAATTTCAAAAGAACTTTTTAATATTCCGGCCGGATTCCAGCCTGTGAGCATGATTGCATTAGGCTATCGTGGTAGCGCCGAATCATTACCGCATCCATTGCGTGAGAGGGAATTAATGCCAAGAAAAAGAAAACCCCTCTCCGAATTAGTATATATTAATAACTTCGGTGTCAGCGATGAGCTGTTCGCCAATACAGAAAGGTAAAAAATGAAAACATTAGTTCACCGTGCAGATGAAAGAGGCCATGCAGACCATGGCTGGCTGAATGCACATCACAGTTTTAGTTTCGCAGGCTGGTATGATCCGTCAAAAGTTCATTTCGGAATGTTAAGAGTGTTGAATGACGATATAGTGGCGGGGGGGCAGGGTTTTGGAATGCATCCGCATAACGACATGGAAATAATTACCATAATCCTCAAAGGATCGCTGCAGCATCGCGACAACATGGGTAATGGCTCGGTTATAAAAAGAGGCGATGTGCAGGTAATGAGTGCCGGTACGGGTGTATTGCATTCGGAATTTAATCCGTCGAAAGATGAAGAAGTAAACCTGTTTCAATTATGGATTTTTCCTAAAGAGAACGGAATCAAGCCGAGATATGACCAGAAAAATTTTAGCTTTGGGCAGTCAATAAAAGGCATTACGACAGTGGCATCGGGCTTTAAGAAGAATTGCGAATTGTATATTCACCAGGACGCGGCGATTTCGGTTGGAGGAATAGAGAAGGGTTCTTCGGTAGATTATGAGATCAGTAAGAACGGAAACGGAGCTTACATCATGGTAGTCGAAGGGGATGCTGAAATCAATGGTCAGAAATTGTCGAAGCGTGATGCAATCGGTGTAACAGAAGCTGAAAAAATTCAGATTAATTCAAAAGACGGAGCAGAGATTCTGATTATCGATGTTCCAATGCAATAATACAATGGAGCTTGAAAAAGAGATTAACCAGAAAAAATTCAAAAATCCGGCCCATAAGCTGGCAGTGAATATCATCTATACATTCAACTGGCTGAATGAGTATCAGGTTAATCTTCTTAAACCATACGATTTAACGCTGCAGCAATTTAATGTGCTGAGAATTTTACGCGGCCAGCATCCACAGCCTGCAAGCGTGAAATTAATCCGCGAACGCATGCTCGACAAGATGAGCGATGCATCACGCATCGTGGAAAAATTACGCGTAAAAGAATTAGTATCACGCAACACATCAAACGACGACCGTCGCGCCTGTGAAGTAAATATTTCCAAAAAAGGACTTGATCTCCTGGACCGCATTGATAAAGCGGAAAAAGATTTTGAGAAAAACTTTGCAACGCTTTCGGTGGAAGAGATTGATAAGTTGAATGAATTGCTGGATAAGCTTAGAGGGTAGATTATTGTCCGCAGGATTCCTTCGGACAATTTTTACTTTAATATCACTTTACCGGTTTCTAATCTATTTCCTCCATTTGAAATTTCATATAAATATACTCCCGGTACAAGGTTTTCACTTGTAACTTCAATATGATCTGTATTGGTGCTATAAAATCGTTTTACGACACGGCCGTTCATATCTGTAAGTATAAGCGTAATATTATTTTCACTTTCCTCATCAACTGAAATATCAACATTGAATGAATTGGTGAAAACAGTTGGATAAACTTTTATGTTATATTTTTTGTCTACAGATTTGGTCAGCATTGCCTTTAATTTTTCCAGGTATTTTTCGCTCTTATTACATGCACAATCCGGTTGGGCAATAACTGCTTTTTCCATATCATCTTTTGCGCCCTTCAGGTCTTTAAGTGTTTCCTTGCAGAGACCTCTGTAATGGAATGCGTTTCCATTTTTAGGATTCAATAGTACAGCCTTATCAAAATTCACAATGGCTTCTTTGCAATTGTCAAGGTATTTATAAGCTTTCCCAATATTCAGATAAAGATCTGATGAGCTTATTGAATCATTTGACAGATACTTCAATGCAATATTAAAATCTTCAATTGCTTTTGTGAATTGCCCTTTTAAACCATATACACTACCCCTGTTCCAGTAGAGCTTACCATCTTTGGGAAATATTTTGAAAGATGTTTCAAAATCATCAAATGCTTCTGTGTATTTTTCAAGTACGCCATAACAATGTCCCCGTTCACTGTGAAATAATCCCAGTTTTGCAGAATCTGTTTTACAATACTTTATGGCAGAAGAATAATCTTCAACAGCATTATTATAATCGTGTTTTTTAATATACACAATAGCCCGGCTGTAGTAGGCGTCTACATATTCTTCATTCAATTCTATAGCTTTGGAATAATTCAAAATTGCATCGTCATTTTGTTTTAAACTCTTATAAACCTGGCCGATTGCAAAATATGCATTTGGATAATCGGGCCTTAAATCCCTCAATTTTATCAAGTCCTTTAATGCAGCTTCATATTGATTGCTTCGTAAATAAATATCACTTCTTCCGTAATAGGCATTTGCATACGTGGAATCCATAGCTAAACATGTTGTAAAATCCCAGAACGCGCCATTATCATCTTTCTGTATCATTTTAATACATCCCCGGTTAAAATATGGGTCAGGAAATTTGGGATTAAGCGAAATTGCTTGTGAAAAGTCTTCAAAAGCCTCAGTATAACTGGACAACTTAGCTTTCGATACTCCGCGGCCATAATACAAAACAGGGTCTGCAGGACTTAGTACTATAGCTTCCGTAAATACAATAACAGCTCCATAGTAATCAAATGCATAGTATTTTTCCCAAGCGATTTTATTCAATGCTACTATTTGTTCATAAAGAATTGTATCTGTTTCTGATTCCCCGCCCGTAGAATCTGATTTTATTCTCAGACTATCGAAATTACTTTCAGTTTGAGCAAATAAATTTATGGTGAAACAAAAAATTACAATCGTAAATACTGAACGCATCTTTATCAATTTATTTTTTTTCGATGATCTTGCTTCAGGAAAGGTTATTAGAGGATCCCGTAATTTTACGAAAATACAAAAAACTATGAAAGGGATCAATCTAATAATAAAATTCGCAGCATGCTGTGGATGATATAAATTACAACAACATTTTTAATTGAAACGATTTAATCAAATTGGCTCTTTAAAAATATAGCGCCGGGGTTTTCATTCAAAGTTCCTCCGAGCTAAGCTCTTCCTCCAGGCCTTCACTTTCTTTAATATATGCGGTTTTTTTCTCATTCGTTTCTCCCGATATTTGCTAATGAATATGGAAACTATAGATAAATTTATTGACAGAATTGATCGGAGAAATAAATATCTTCAAAATATTGAGATTAAAACTCACGGACTGTTCGACGGACCTAAGCAATATGTAAACTCATGCAATCTTTACATCTCTTGTTTTAAAACAATTCCGTCGAAAATAGTTCTCTATCACTCCGATCATCACAAGCTTTCAGCGAAGATCGAAAGGGAATTTAAAGATAAAATTCTTGATCGTTTCTACATGCGTTATTCATTGGGGGGTAAAAAGCCTCATAGATATGCGAATATTTTATTTCTGATGGAGAATGAAATTATTATAGATGTAGATGTAACCGGTGAGGTTAATATTCTTTTCAATAGTAATTCGGAAGAGGAAGCCAGGCAATATGAAAAGCAGTTTCGCCAGCGGAATAAGCATGAAAAGGAAAATCACATTTATCTGTTAACCCAGGGCCATTTTGGTGCTGATATATCGCCTCTTAAAATAAAGAAACCAATAGTGAATTTTGATACAAATTATAACGATGATCTGTTCGAACTGAATAAATACCTTTTGAAGCAACTCAAAAAGAAAGATAAATCCGGACTGGTGCTTTTTCACGGTAAACCGGGAACAGGAAAATCAACTTATATACGTTACCTGATTTGCAGTCTTAACAAGAAAGTAATTTTCCTTCCACCGTCTCTTGCCGCCGAACTTGATTCACCTGCCTTATCGAGAATCCTGCTTGATAATCCCAATTCGATTTTCATTATTGAAGATGCGGAAGAGCTCATCAAATCAAGGGAAACAGGAGGTCATTCAAATATCTCTATGCTGTTAAACCTGACTGATGGTATCCTGGGAGAATCTTTAAATACGAATGTCATTTGCACATTCAATACCGATCAGAAGAACATCGATGAAGCATTGCTAAGAAAAGGAAGACTCATTGCCTCGTACAAATTTGATGATCTTTCTAAAAGTAAGTTGGAAAAACTGAGAGATGATTTAGATCTGGGTGACTTTGAAATCAAGGAGGGAATGTCTTTGTCTGATCTCTATTATACAAGAGAGAACCAATTTGGGAATTCAACTGTTAAGAAACAGGTGATTGGGTTTTCATGATGAGCCGGCAATTCGGAAGTGTTTTTCTCCGGGGCTTATTGACTTTAGTTCATACTGCGCCGGACTTATTTATCGGTAACAATTAGTGATACAGCGCTTCGACGCCTGTCAGCTGCAAGGCAGGCTTCGAAGCATCACAGCTTTTGGTATATTTGGAGAAAGGATTGGGAAATAGGGCGCAGCCGGATAGATATAGCGATGTACACACAACATATAATTTTAATTCATATCAAATTGCTAATGGCTTTCCTTTAAGTGGGGCAGTTGGAAAAAGCAAAACATGGTTCCCATTCAAAAAGTAATTGATAATGGAAATTTTAAATAAATATTCAGATCATGTAGCTATATTAATGATGATTTTCATTACTTATTTCACATTTAGGAGAACAATATTACATTATCAATTGTTAAAGTTATTGTATCCAGAAAAAATGGTGGAAAATAAGACGTATATTAGATTTATATTAAATATGGGAATTTTGAATTTTAATATTCGCACCATTTTATGGTGGAGTTTCCCTATATATTTTTCACTTAAAAAATCCAAAATAACGAATGAAGTAATTGCGAACTTAAATAATAGAATTTTAAAAACTCAATATCTGATTTTATTGGGATTAATTATTTTTACTATTTATTTTGGGATTTTAGATTTATATGACTAGAAATGTATAATCAAATCAAATTATCATACTGCCCCGGACATATTTCCCGGTAACAATTAGTAATACTGCGCTTCGACGCCTGCCTGCTGCAAGGTAAGCGTCGAAGCTTCACCGCTTTTGGTATATTTGAAGAATGAATTGGGAAATAGGGGGCAGCCGGGGATTTATCAGGGAAAGTCGTATATTTCAATTCGATACCAGAGAATTCTGAGGTTATTCAAGTTGACTTAAGTTCATTCAATAGTGGTGCTTATATGGTTAAACTGGAGTCACAGTCATTCACTCAACGCGATAAGTTGATTATTTCAAAGTAATGGAATTCGATCTAAACTATTTTACTCAAAGATCATTTAAATTAAATATCAACCCTTCTGTTAGAAAAAGGGTTGATATTTTAAAAATCTATATTCTGTTATCAAGTTTATTTTTTTTGTCAAATGACATATTTTCACAAAACAGGAATTCAATATGGTGTTTCGGAGATAGTGCTGGACTTGATTTTAGCAATGTGGGCTCTCCTACTCCTTTTGTAACAGGAATGGATTCTCGAGGCACTTGTGCGTCAATTGCTGATTCAACGGGTAATTTACTTTTCTATGCAGATGCAAGGGCAAACGGATGGCTTCAAAAGAGAGGGATAGTATACAATAAATATCACCAACCTATGGCAAATGGTGACTCAATACACTCTCAAGGTTTATATGAAGAAATGATCATTATTCCGAAACCCGGTGACGCAAATATTTATTATCTGTTTTCGCTTAGTACATATCATTACTCCCCTACAGGAATATATTTGTCTACTATTGATATGAATAGAAATAATGGTCTTGGCGAAGTGATTGAAAAAAACATGAGAATAAGCCAGGATTCGGTATGCGGAGCAATGGCGGCGATAAAGCATGCAAATGGAAGAGACTGGTGGCTTTTAATAAAAAGTTATTCTTCGATTGGAGATTCTATGTTTTATGAGTTTTTCATATCCCCAGACACAATAATTCAAAAAAGTATTGCCATCGGAGGGAATTCGTGGACACCCTTAGGAACACTTACTTTTAATAAGCAGGGTTCCAAATTAGCATTTGTCTCATTTACAGGCCTGATAGAAACATTTAATTTTGACCGATGTTCAGGAACACTTTTTAATTCTAAAATATATCATCCGTCAATTTTTAATTTTAATAATGCATACTATTTTGGTGCTGCATTCTCCCCGAACTCAAATTTATTATATATATCTGATTGTCGGGATACATCAAATCTTTTTCAATTTGATTTAACAGCTTTAAACATTTGGAATTCACGTGATACATTAGCATCAATATATTTTTCACGAGCGGCAGGTGGAAATTTAAGACTAGCACCCGATAATAAAATTTACTGGTCATGTGAATGGGATACGGCACTACATACTTTCCCATATCCTTATTCAAATGATATGTATTCACAATACAACATGAATTTAAGCGTGATCAACAATCCGGATATTGTAGGTGCCGGTTGCAATTTAAATTTATTCAGTGTTTACCTTGGCGGGAAAAGGACATACTGGGGGTTGCCTAATAACCCGGATTATGAACTTGGCTCGATAACTGGAAATCCATGCGATACGATAAATAATATTTCTGAGTCATTTGAATCAAAAATAAAGATTTATCCAAACCCTACAGCCGACTGGCTATACTTAAGTGCTTCGAAACTTTCTATAACAAATATTAAAATTCATGACATCGCCGGCAAATTGGTTGATAATATTATTTGGAATAAATATGATAATGGAGCCTCCGTTTCATTCAAAGAAATTCCAAATGGTATTTATTTTTTAACAGTGTATGATGATGATAATTCTAAAAAAACCTCTAAAGTTATAGTCGCTCATTGAAAACAGGGTTGTTAGACGGCAAAGATGGGCTTGTGTTCATCATAAATAATTGTACTTAAATTTTTCTGAGAAATTCGTATATTTCAATTCGATACACGATAATTCTGAGTTTATCCTTTACGCCGGACTTATTTCCCGATAACAATTAGTGATACTGCGCTTCGACGTCTATCTGCCTATCTGCATGAATGCAGGGTCATTCCTGCCTGCATTTCATTTCGGCAGGCAGGCATTTATCAAGGCCCAACGTGTTTCAAACTTCTAAAGCTGAATTTTCGGTTTCAAAGCCAAAATTCTGCTTCGCAAGGTTTGTTCTCCTTATAATTAATTGTGTCTAGAATTTATTTAACTTAGACGGAAGAAATGAAAAGGAGATTGGTTGACAAGTCCGTCGCAGAAACCCATCGGCAGTTTATTATATTTTAAGAGAGAAAGTGATCAGGGAGTTGCAAAATAAGTCCAGTGCAGCGAAAGTTATAGTTTACAGCGCTATGAGCTTTTTTTTATCATTTATTAGTTATCTTTCAATCTCGTATTATTAGAAAATCTAAATTTCAATTCCTTTCAACCATGAGAATAGTTGCACTATTAATATTGTTTTTGTTGGTCTGCATAAAGCCCTCTTTATCCCAGCCAATTACAATTCAGGGAAATTTATTATTGAATAATACAGAAACAAATGATATTGCTTCTTTCGATAACGATACCATAATTGCAATATCACATAATTATTCTATGATTAAACGAAGTACAGATGGCGGGAAAAACTGGACTACAAGATTGAGACAGAAAATAAATACTCCGGTATACCGGTTTCTTGTTTTTGATAATACCACTGCAGTTGCTCTTGGAGATAATGCTTTCTTTATGCGCACAACAGATGCCGGACTTACATGGACAGAAATGACCGGCCCCGGAAATTTAGGTGCAATATATAGCGTCTATAAAAAAGATTCAACCACAGGATATATTGGTGGAAATTTGGGAAGATTTTGGAAAACTCAGGATAAAGGACAAACCTGGTCGCAGCACGCTTTGGGGATTCCGCTTGTTAATATTAATGCCATGCAATGGATAAATCAGGATACATGTTATTTTGGTACCGGTAATGGTTTATACCGTTCAGTAAACAATGCATCAACATTTACATTAGTTAATCAACCGATCGGCATTTATACATTTTGTATGCATTGGAAAGATTATTTAAATGGTATGATTGGCAATCCTGCCGGATATTTCCTTAGTACCGATGGCGGACTCAACTGGATTCCCGGTACTGATACAACTGAAATGGAAAGGATGATAACTGTAAATGACAGCACATTATATTGTCATGATGCTAATAAAATGTACAGATCGTTCGATGCAGGGTTAACATGGGAAGAAATAATGACGGCCCCTGATCACATTACAACAGTCCACTTTTCCGACTTCTCTCATGGTTTTTTTTCAATGGACACTTATATAGGTTATACCACAGATACAGCTGCGACATGGACCAGGTCAGTAACAAGTCATCCATATGATGTGACTGGTATTCTGTGCGATTATGAAAAATTATTTCAAAAGGATTCTCTTTTTTATTTCTATGGGACAAGTGGGTGGAACGTCGCAAGAATCCACAACAATGGCGAATCAAGTGACCTGATGCCACATTTTCATAGTCATTTGGCTTTAGATTTTATCGATGCAACATCCGGTTTTTTTGTCGACAGTTTATGGAATTTATACTATTTTACTGATACAGGAAGTGTAAAGGTTTTTCGAAAAACTATAATTTATGCTAATGATTTAATTGCATTTGACAGTCTTCATTTGCTTGTATCAACAAGTACTGGTATTATTTATAGTATTGATGGCGGAACAAATTTCACCACTTTATTGCCTTCAACTTCTGCTCAACAGATTCAAAAAGTTGATTCATTAGTTGGCTTCGTTACAAACGGATATTCCCTTTGCAGAACCATAGACGGCGGAGTAACATGGACACAGACCATTAATTCAATGAGGAGTATTAATTTTTGTGATTCTCTTCATGGTGTAACATATGACAGTAATAGTCAGTACATATCGATAACAAACGATGGAGGTCAGACATACATTCCTGTTAATAATCCTACCAATGCAATGTCTCATGCATTTCGTATTAATGATAATGAACTTTTTGTGTTAAAGGATAATGATTCACTTTATCTTTCACAGGACCAGGGACAACATTTTATTCCTGTATTACCAGGGTGGACGGGGGCGGTCAATTCATTATGCCGGTCTTCAAGCGGGACCGTTATGATGATTGGAGACTGCTTTCTATTGAGTGATGTCCAATTTAATGGTACGATTACAGTTGGTACGAATGAGCAGGTTATTGAAAATTATATTTACACTTTTCCAAACCCTTCGAATGATTACATCAATGTAAAATTTGAAAATGCAGGAGGAAAGAATGCAATTTATAACATCATGGATTTAACAGGTAGACTTGTTCAAAGGGGATTTTTAATCATTTCGCCAAATGCCGATTCAAAAATCAATATTGCCTCATTAATCAGCGGCAGCTATATCCTCTCAGTCGGCGATGGAGATAGTTATTACAGGACAAAATTTATGAAAGTTGAGTAGGTAGCAAAAAAGATTGTCAGAATTTTTCACAAAATTTGTTAACGAGACCTTGGTTGTCAATTGTGTAGTTAAATAATTTTTAATCTCACAATTTTATTATTTTTCTGATCACCTCACTATTTTCGCTCTCAATCCTCAAATAATAAATTCCCCCTGCAAGATTTTCGATACTGATTTGTTTGTATGAATCCTTCGACTGTTCAGAGTAAATTACTTTTCCTGTTAAATCACTGATAGTTATCTGAGAATTTTCTATTGGCCCTTCAATGGTGAATACATCTTTAAACGG
>CAZAON010000027.1:0-2894 GCA_964486655.1 uncultured Flavobacteriales bacterium | reverse complement strand
CGTCCTGAATTTTCTCAATCATCTTGTTTACTTCTTCTCTTTGTTCAGCAGAAAGTTCAATTAATGAATTCGGAATTCTTACCAATTTCGCTTCTATAACAGGAATTTTTAAGGCTTCAATTCCTTTCTGCATTTTTCCGAAATCAGAAAACTGGCATTGCAAATAAACTTCTTCATCGTTTTCTGCTCCTTCAATATTATCGAGTCCTGAGTCGATCAGATTCAATTCCACATCATCCATATCCAATCCTAAAGTAGAAATACGGAATACACCTTTGTGTTCGAAATTAAAACTCTGTGATCCTGTTGTTCCTAATTCGCCGCCGTTACGATTGAAATGAACGCGAAGATTAGAGACTGTTCGAGTAGGATTATCAGTAGCCGTTTCTACAATCACACCAATTCCATACGGACCTTTTCCTTCATAAATAACTTCATGGTAATGGGAAGTATCCGCTTTGCCGGCAGCCTTTTCAATAGCAGCGTCAACACGCTCTTTCGGCATACTTACCGCTTTAGCGTTCTGAATACAGATACGTAAACGGGCATTTGTATCGGGGTTCCCTCCTCCGGCTTTTACAGCAATAGCAATTTCTTTTCCAACACGAGTAAACTGACGCGCCATTTGTCCATAGCGCTTGAACATTTTGTGTTTACGTTTTTCGAATACGCGTCCCATTTGAGTTATTGGTTATTAGCGATTAGTTATTAGGATATCGGAATGTAAAATTAGTGAAATCGCAGCTTCAAACAAAAGTTATTAGCTATTAGTTATTGGGGAAATAAAAGTGCAGGCTAATAACCAATAACTCACTTCGGATATTCGACCCTGACATGGTAAATACTCCTCAGTTTTTTCTTGAAAATTTTCTTGATTGCAGTAATATCCTTCAGGGTAATATCAGCATTATCAAACTGGTGCTGATCTGCCTGGTGGTCGATGATTTGTTCTACCAGACCATCAATACTTTCCGCATCATACTTTTTCAAAGCACGTGAAGATGCTTCAACAGCGTCTGCCATCATCAGCACTGCAGTTTCTTTCGAATAAGGAATCGGCCCCGGATAACGGAACAACTCATCATCGACAATTTCATCCGGGTTATTTCTTTTGTAAAGAGTCAAAAAATAAGTCGTGTTAGTCGTTCCATGGTGAGTACGGATGAAATCCACTACTTGGTCGGGAAGTTTTGCGGCCTGAGCTTTTTCAATTCCTTTGATGACGTGACTGATAATGATCGAAGCACTTTCTTCAAATGTCAATTCATCATGCGGATTAATTCCACTCGCCTGGTTTTCGATAAAATAAATCGGCATCACACCTTTTCCGATGTCATGATACAAAGCACCGGCACGAATAAGCAAAGTATTTCCGCCGATTCTACGAATGGCTTCTTCTGCGAGATTGGCAACCTGCATAGAATGCTGAAATGTTCCCGGAGCTTTTTCTGCCAATTCACGTAATAATGGACTATTCGTATCAGCTAATTCCATTAACGTAACATCCGAAACAAAACCGAACATTTTCTCGAAAAGGAAAATCAAAGGGAATGCCAGCAATACCAGAACTGCACTGATTGCATAATTGATAAAATCAGATGCGCGAATAGAAGAAAAATCTCCTTCGGTGACAACAATCAGTGATACATGTAAGACAAGATAAGCTCCGAGAATAGCAATGACAGAAATAAATAATTGTGAACGATTGCGCAGATTGGCAATACTAAAAATGGTGGTAATACCCGCAAGCACCTGAACAACCAAAAACGTAAATCGATCTCCCGGCATATTGATTGTAATCATGATAATCGCCAATAAATGTGCAAACAAAGCCAGTCGCGTATCGAAAAAAGCACGCATAATAACAGGCAGAATACAAAACGGCAGAGCAAGCAGCGGAACATTATCAATCAAGGCAGGGAGATATGACATACAAACAGTCAGCACAACCATTAACAGAATAAAAAGTAAACGCGCATCATTACCCAGATTTTCCCTTCGGAATAAACGCAGAAATTGAAATAAAATGAAGAGACAAAATCCAACCAGCAAAATCTGTGAAAAGAAAATCAACCAGTTACTTCCCACCTGTTGCTGTAAGCGATATTCTTCCTGAAGCGAAACTAATTTCTGATAAATATCGTCGTTCACAATTTCACCGCGGCTGACAATAATCTGCCCTTTAGTCAATGCCCCACGTGAAGGCGCAATATTCTCAAGTGCTTGTCGGATGGATTTATTCGTAATCGCACTATCATAAATCACATTCGCAGAAAGTGGAGTATAATTCCGGTTCTGCCATTCTTTGGCTGTTGAGGAACGCAACTTTGATAAAATAATTGAATCGGCAGCACCGGGATCAAGGTATTCCGACAAACGATGCTCTTCAGCAATATTTCCTTTTACAACAAGCACCAGATCTTCCGGTCCTTTCCCTGCTGCATTATTAACTGCGCGGATTCCAATGGAATAAACTTTATCTACCTCTGTAAGAATTTCTCTTCGTTGCTCCGGTGAAAGTTCAGCAAATTGCCTAGACAGAATTTGTTCGTACTGATTGACAGTTGCCGTATCAACACGAAAAAAAGAACTGGCATTGTCCCGGATGTCTTTTTTTTCCAAAGCCAGATCTTCAGCAGACTTTTTCACAGCAAAATCGAAAGGCGCGATCAGATTATCGTGCGACCAGGGATGGTCTTTTAAATTCGAAAGATCGTACCGGAATTTAAATTCGCTCGGGTAGAGATAAACGATTACAGCCATGCTTGCTACAAACAGAAATCCTTTGTAGAGCAATGCATGTCGGTCGCGAACGAAAGAGAAGAGTTTATTCATGGATTTTAAGAAAGCGAAAATACGCAAATACAGACTTGAGACGTGAGACTTGAGACTTG
>CAZAON010000026.1:0-5622 GCA_964486655.1 uncultured Flavobacteriales bacterium | reverse complement strand
CTTATTCATGGAATACAATTCCGGTCAGAACGACAAGAACAATAACAGGTATTCCTGTTGGCAACTACACGGTGATTGCGACAGATAATAACGGTTGTACAATTTCGAAAACTGCAACTGTAAATAATTCCAATTCCAATCCGGTATCAATTACAGGATCGACTGGTATTTGTCCGGGTGGTAGCGTTACACTATGCGCATCTGCAGGATTTGCATCATACTCATGGAGCAACGGACAGAACACACAGTGCATAACAGTAAACTCAGCAGATACTTTCACAGTTACGGTTACTGACACATTAGGATGTACCGGAATAAAAAGTACCGTTACTCATAACAGCACTCCTCCTGTATGTACAATTACAGGTGGAGAATTATGTCCAAACACTGTGCTGAGACTCTCAGTTCAATCAGGTCTTCCATACTATTTATGGAGTAATGGTGCCCGCACATATTATAATAACGTCAGAAATGCCGGAACCTATTCCGTAACAATTAAAAACTCCGACGGCTGTGCCAGTACATGTTCCTATACAGTAAACAGTCCGCTCAGGGTTACTGTATCAAAAGTTGATGGCAAGTGTTCTAATGAATTTAAAGGTTCTGCAACAGCGACAGCAGCGGCAGGCTCTCCTCCTTATTCTTACTTATGGAGCAATGGCGCTACAACATCAACAATTACCGGCTTAGCGGGAGGCTACTATACAGTTCGTGTAACAGATGCCGGCGGATGTACGATTTCATTTACCACTACTGTTTACTCAAATAAAACAACATACGATTACTCGAATCTGAGCACCGCATTTAACAGCACTCCTGTTTCCAGCGGATCATATTTATGGTTCAGCGCCGTAGCAAATTTCGATTACACAGGTTCTTATCCGGTAACGATTCGATTCACCAATCAAAATATTTACAGCTCAGGATTTAATTTGTTCCCTGCAAATGCTGTGTTAACGATTACGAATGCGGTTTCACAGGCCACTACCACATTTACAAACGGGGAATGGGTTACAACGGCACCACCAAACCTGACAGGCAATTACTTCATATCGGGATATGCCTTCCCTGTAACTTTCCCAATCGCAGCCAGTCTGAATCCGGTTAGATGGAAAGGCGTTTGGGCTTCTTCATCGTCATGCTTAACGAATGTCAGATGGAAATGGTCAGCCGCCGCCTATACAAACCTTCCTGTCCTCAGTTCTCAAATAGATGTCAAGCCGGTTGATGACAATTCTGCAACTATCTATGTTAATCCTGACCTTGCAGGAACACCGGAGAATTACAAACAAAATTGTATTGCGGGAGGCTTAAGCACAAGTACGACAAATTATGTTGGAACATATTCATTGATTGCAAATCGCATTCCATGTGCAACTCAGGATGTATGCCAGTCACCGAGATTATCAGCTTATGATTCACAAAGAGAAGAGGGCTCTGATTTCTTAGTCAATGCTTATCCGAATCCCTTTAATACAAAAACAAATATTGAATTCTTCAAATTCAACAAGCCGGGACATTTACAAATTGAAATATATTCGGTTTACGGACAAAAGCTCAAGACAATATTTGACAGCGAAATAGACGCAGAAGTACAATACACCGTCGAATTCGATGCTACTGAACTGGTCTCCGGAATTTATATTTACAGGTTAATTTCCGAGGGCGAAGAAATAAGAGGAAAACTCTACCTCCGCAAGTAAATACAACTCCTATTGTATTAAATTATAGAATATGCCATTCTTGCTTTAGGGTAAGAATGGCATTTTGGCGTAAGGAAACTAGAGACAGTTGTTGTAAATTAAAATACATATTACAGCTAATTAATTTTAGTTAACATTAAGTTTTTTACCTGCCTCTTTAATTTTAGCTAGAATTTCATTTCTCAATTTCAACATTTTTATTCTTTTGCTTTTGGGGTATAAAAAGTAAAAACGCATGACTCTGAAAAACCTTTTTAACTCAGTCCAATAATACATTGCAATATATCCTGTGATCGGAAGCATTATTAAAAACAAAAGTCCGGACGAAAATTCCGAATCAACATAGCGATTGAAAAGCCAGAATTCAGTTGCATAACACAAGGGAAAGGTAATCAGACCGGAAACCATTTGTAAAGGTGTCTTATACTCAATATCAAGTTTTGAGACCTCGTATATTTTTGACGGAAGGATATACGGAAGGTAATTAGTGATTATGCCGAACAGATAAAATGGCAGCAACAACAGAAACTCCATGATGTACCCGAAAGTGACAATAAAAGTGTTTTTTCTGAGAAACTCATGGGTAAAAAAACCGGTGGAAAGATTTGATGCTTTGAGTTCTTCAAAATATTCGGAAATCATTCCGTGTATATCAGAATATAAGCCTTCTTTATCGCGTGAGGCATAAATTTCCTGTATGGCATCCGAAAGTTGTTTCCTTAATTCCATGGATCGCTTTGGATTAAGGTAAAGATCCGCTTCGGGTTCATTATAGGCTGAATAGAATCTATGCGCATTGATTAAAAATTCCTCCTGCTCTTTCCCATTTGTCTGAGGTACACTTTCTGCAAGAACCTCTCTAATCCTTTCGGTAAGCCCCTTAACGCCATCAGATTCATTTCGCAGGTATGATTCTTTAAATTCGGAGACAAGGATCGGCGGATGAAAGGTTACGACAACTACGCTCCGAAACTGAATTGAATCAGAATAATTCAAAGCAACAGGTATGATCATTAAATCCTTCTTAAAATCATTCGCCATTTCGAAGCTCAAAGCAATTCGTGCTGTTCCGGTTTTAATTTCACGAAGGTTTAATTCATAGTAGCTGCTTCCTTCCGGGAAAATCAAAAATGTACCCCCTCCCTCCAAATATTCATGACACTTATGAAAGGAGTCTTTGTTATCCGGTTTCTCTCCGGGGGCAACATCCTTCTTTCTGAAAATCGGGATGACATGAAAAAACCTGAAAATTGCACTTACAAATCTATTCGTAAAAATTCCCGCATTGGCAACAAATCCTATTCTTTGCTTCAATACCGCAACCATGATCATAGGGTCCATAAAGGTATTCGGATGATTTGCGGCAATGATTAAAGGACCGGTTTCAGGGATATGCTCAGTACCCGAAAACACAATTTTCTTAAAATAAACCGGAAGCGATAACTTTACAATTCTTCTTATGAAACGATAAATCATATTCTATAATTCAGGGGCTTGTAAAATTAATTATCTTGCATTCTGTAATTAAAACAAAATAACGCATAAATAAATATGCACATGAAAAAATTTACTTTTATTATACTTCTGAGTAGCCTGAATTTCCTTTATGCACAGACTCCATCAAGCTGCATTATTCCCCAACAACTGGCCGACGGATATTACAGAGACATTCGTCAGCTTGCAACAAACGACTTATTTCAAACACTTAGTCCGGATACCGACTTAGTAACGATTCCTCAACCTTCAATAGATCCGATCATTGAAGGAATGGCTGCCATTCTGAATTCTCAGCTACCTGAAAGCGATTCAGTCTTTAATATTTACTGCGTTCATAATTTCAACGGCTGGCCATATGAATATGAAGGCTTCCTCGTTTCTATTGATACCAATTTCAGCTGGACACAAGCGTGGAAAAATCTGATCACAATCACAGGTGATCCTCTCATGGATACAATAACGTCAAGGTACGGCCTCCATATAACTGATTTCTATGACTGGTCGTTTGGAACTTATGCATTGCTTGCAACCGATTCGGCCTGGAATCCTGATGCTTTAATTGACACCTTTCAGCTTGTACCAGGTGTTTTATCTGCCGAACAAAATTACATCCTGGGAAATGCGGGTAATATCACTTACACTGACAATGGAACAGAAAGGATTTATGAATTTTATTTTGAATTCAACGATTGTTTCGATGGCTGTGATAATTACAGGAAATGGACATTTAAAGTATATCCGAATTGCTCAGTTGATTACATGGGATTTGTTGACTATGGAATTTTTGGAGTACTTCCCCTGCCGGCACCTGTGAATTGCAACTTATACACATCATTACCAAAAACTGATGTTAATCATAAACAACTTTCTATTTATCCCAATCCGGCCAATGACTTTATCACTATTCAACTACCTGAAAAGATAAATTCAAATTTTCAGATTATGGATGTGAACGGTAAAATTGTGAAACAAGTTAAGATTACAAATACGCTTATGCGATTAGAGGTCAGTGATCTGCCGGAAGGTGTTTACATTCTTAAATCTTCCGATGAAAAGAATCATTATTCAGCCTCTTTTACGCGTATCCGGTACTAATACTTTGTCACTCCGGTCAATCTCATTCAATTGAAAAATAAAATAAAACTCCTCGCAGCTTTACTGATCTGGAATGCATCTTTCATTCATTACTCAAATGCACAAAGCAAGTCCGGTCGTCCGACTATCGGACTAACTCTTAGTGGCGGCGGGGCAAAAGGATTGGCACATATTGGAATTTTACAGGCTATTGACAGTGCCGGATTAAAGATTGACTACATAACAGGAACGAGCATGGGAAGTGTTATGGGAGCAATGTATGCAGCCGGATATTCGGGCGACAGTATTGAAAAAATAGCCCGTACAATTGACTGGGATGTTCTGTTTTCCACAACACCACAACTCAACGATATCAGCATAGAAGAGAAATCAGAATATGACAAATATCTCATTGAAATTCCTTTCGAAAAAGGGAAGTTTAAAATTGGAAAAGGGATTATTGAAGGACAGGAACTTTGGTTGAAATTATCTGAGGTTTTCCAGCCGGTATATAATATCAACGACTTTTCGAAATTGCCAATTCCTTTTAAATGTATCGGAACCGATTTGTCGACAGGAAATTCAATAGAGATGGATCATGGCAGTCTTGTTAATGCCGTAAGGGCAAGTATGGCAATTCCTTCCGTTTTTACACCTGTTAAATATGAGGATAAGACTCTTGTTGATGGAGGAGTAGTCAATAACTTTCCGGTTTTGAATATTAAAAATATGGGTGCTGATTTTGTAATTGGTGTAAATGTAAGTCAGGGATTATTCCATGCAGATTCATTAAAAACAGCTTTAGACATATTGTTTCAAATAGCTTTTTATAAAGATGCCGAAAACTTTGAAAAACATAAAGCTAATTGTGATGTTTATATCACGCCTGATCTGACCGGTTATTCTACAGGAAGTTTTGCATCAGCTGATTCAATTATTGAAATAGGAAAAGAAACCGGAAAATTATTCTACCCTTACTTTAAAAAACTGGCCGACTCTTTGAATTTAATTTATCCGGGTATGAATTATGTGAAGGATAGATTACCAAAAAATAAAATTTTAACTATCAGTAAATATACTGTTGAAGGGCTGAATAATACTACAGAGAAGTTTTTTTTCGGCCTGTTGAATTTGCCGGCGAATAAAGAATTTTCTCAAGAAAAAATAAGCCGCTCAATTCGCAGAATTTTTGGGTCAAGGTATTACAGCATAATAAAATATAATTTTATTCAACTTGGCAACGGTGAAACAGAAATGCATTTTATCGTGCAGGAAAATTCCTTATCTAATTTCAAATTTGCTCTTAATTATACGAATTTCACCAAGATTGGATTAAAACTAAATCTCA
>CAZAON010000025.1:0-11516 GCA_964486655.1 uncultured Flavobacteriales bacterium | reverse complement strand
GCATATAAATTCTATTGTAACAAGGATCTCGAAAATGCGCACACTGCAGAAGCGGATACGGATGCTACTTACGAGGTTTTACTAGCCCAGCTTGATAAATACGAATCACTGAAAAATGATGTTGATTATCTTTCGGAATTCAGCAGCATTTCCAAAAATGTTGATTTGGCCGGCAGAATTGTTTTTAATGATAAAGGAGAAGAAGTTTTTAATTTCGGCAAGTATAAGGGTCGTACCGTATTTGAGATTTTTAATTCTGAACCTTCGTACTATGACTGGATGATGAAAGGCGATTTTGCCACTAATACGAAAACAGTCATTACTCAACTCCGTTTAAAATCCAAGAAGTAGATTTATTATTAAGGACATCAATGAAGATTATTTGCATCGGGCGAAATTATGTTAAGCATATCGAAGAACTTAACAATGCCATTCCGGAAGAACCGGTGTTTTTTTTAAAACCCGATACAGCGCTATTACCAAAGGATAATGCATTTTACATTCCGGGTTTCTCGAATGACATTCACCATGAAATAGAACTTGTCCTGCGAATTTGTAAGGAAGGAAAGAATATTCAGGAAGAATTTGCTCACAGATATTATGATTCAATTACTGTCGGAATAGATTTTACGGCCAGAGATATTCAGCAGAAACAAAAAGAAAAGGGGTTACCGTGGGAACCGGCTAAAGCGTTTGACAATTCAGCTCCCGTAGGAACGATGATTGGTTTTAATGAGCTTAAAAATAAATCGGAGATTAAATTTGAATTAATCCTTAACGGTAAAACAGTACAAGCGGGAAACAGCAAATTAATGCTTCATTCCTTTGATAAAATAATCAGCTTTGTTTCGGGCTATATCACCTTGCGGAAGGGAGACCTGATTTTTACCGGAACACCTGAAGGAGTTTCCAGGGTAAAGCCGGGTGATTTGCTTGAAGGTTTTTTAGAGAAAGAGAAGTTACTCAGCGTGAATATCAGATAATATTATTTCGTTTCTGAGTTTGCTCCCGGGGAAGTATCGGTATTTGTAGCCCCCATATCTACCGTAGCTGCATCGGAACTATTAATTGATTCTTTGCTTAGCAGCACTTTCCATTTTCCGTCGAGCTTAACCATTGGCAGCTGAAGCTCTCCTTCCCGGCCCTCTTCCCGGTAAAATACAATAGCATTATCACCATTAATATCTTCATTGATGATTTCGAATTTCATCTCGCGCAATGCAACCGTATCGGCACTCATTTTTGAAAATCCGCTCATCATATCCAATAGCTTTTCAGTTTCTCTGGTACCGTATTTTTTGGCATTTTCAAAATCCTGTTTTCCCATTGCATTAAGAAACTTCTCGGCTACTGACTTCGGACTGTCACTGCTTATGCAGCTTATTAGTATTGACGAAAAAAGAACAGCTAACAGTATAATGGTTTTTTTCAACTGTATCATTGGTATTTGAATGAATATATTTTTTTAAAATGAGGCGAAAGGAAAATATTATCGCATGAGCAATAAGTAATCTTCCTTACAGTGGTTAAAGGTAAAAAATTATCTACAGCCGAAACTTCTCTGATTATTTTATAAACTAGCTCAGTGCAGTACATTTTATCGTCGGTTGCCAGATCAAACTTATCGTCAAATTTGAGATGTTGTGAAAAATAACAGCCGGCGAGAGAATCAATTTTTAGAGGATCGAGGTCACTTCTGAAAACTCCGAAAGAAAAGGCCTCTTTTTTCCCACAGAAATCGGAAAGTTTATCCTTTCTCATTGTGGAAGTATTCCTTTCTCCTCCTATTACATGATATACAAATGTCTTATCACCCTCTTTGTGAATAATTCCGGCATGGGAATAGGATTTGTCGCACATTGACATATTCCTGAAAATTACGCTGACAGCTCCCCTTCCATGGCGAAAAATAATGTCACCCGATTGAAATTGAGACTCGGGAAAATGAACTGAATTTTCTGATGTAGTTGCTTTCGTTTTCCGAACAAAGAAATAGACTGTTACTGAAACGGTAAGGAGTCCGATAAGCAAAAACCTTGTTTTTTTCATTACATTCTTTCCGGTACCTGAATACCCAGTAATTCCATTGACTTTTTAATCACCTGTGATGTAAAATCGCTTAATGAAAGCCTGAATGATGATGTTTTCAGATCATTTTCATCGACAATTACATGATCGTGATAGAAATGATTGTATGATTTAGCCAGGTCATAGCTGTAATTGGCTATTAGGGCCGGACTATAATTACCGGCGGCTTCGGAGAGGATATGAGGGTATTGATAGATCAGTTGAATGAGTTTCATTTCTTCAGGTGAAGGTGTATGAGATGAAAAGTCAGTTGATTTATTAATCCCTTTACCTTTCCTCAATACCGATTGAATTCTGGCATAAGTGTACTGGATGAATGGTCCGGTATTACCATTCAGATCAATACTCTCGGCCGGATTGAACAGCATTCGTTTCTTGGGATCAACTTTCAGAATAAAATATTTCAACGCGCCCATACCGATTGAATGATACAATTCTTTAGCGGCATCATTATCGTAATCATCCAATTTACCCTGAGCCTTTGTAGTCATTTCGGCCTGTTCAACAATTTCGTTGATCAGATCATCGGCATCTACAACTGTACCTTCGCGTGATTTCATTTTTCCGGAAGGCAGATCCACCATACCATAAGAAAGATGGTACAATCCATCGGCCCAAGGTTTATCCAGTTTACGTAAAATTTCACGTAAAACTTTAAAGTGATATTCCTGTTCGTTGCCGACTACATAGATCAGCTTTTGCAAACCCGGATATTGTTCAAAACGCAATGTCGCGGTTCCCATATCCTGAGTAATGTAGACACTGGTTCCGTCGCTTCTCATGAGAACCTTTTGATCAAGACCAACATCGGTGAGGTCAATACGAACAGATCCGTCTTCAGACTTCTGAAAAACTTTTTTCGCAAGCCCCTCTTCCACCATTTTTTTTCCGAGAATGTACGTATCCGATTCGTAGTAAGTCTTATCGAATTTTACTCCGAGGTTTTTGTAAGTAACGGCAAAACCATCATAAACCCAGCCATTCATCAGCTTCCACAAATTGATAGTTTCGGTATCACCGGCTTCCCATTTACGAAGCATGTCTTCAATTTCGGTTTGAAGCGGAGCTTTCTTTTCTGCTTCCTCCTTTGGCATTCCGCCTTTTACCAATTGTTCAATTTGTTCTTTATACTTTTTGTCGTAAAGCACATAATATTTTCCCACCAGATGATCACCCTTTAATCCGAATGAAGCAGGAGTCTCTCCATTGCCGAATTTTTTCCATGCAAGCATTGACTTACAAATGTGAATTCCGCGATCATTCACAAGATTCGCCATTACCACCTTATGGCCGTTAGCTTTTAAAATCTCAGCGACAGAGAATCCGAGCAGATTATTTCGTACGTGGCCGAGGTGTAATGGTTTATTGGTATTCGGAGATGAATATTCGACCATGAAATATCCGGGCGGATTTGTGCCTCTGACATTTTCGGGGGCGAAAAGTAATTCCGGTTTTGTAAAAGCTTTTGAGAAGAAATTCAACCAGAATTCATTTTTCAGAACAAGGTTTAGAAATCCTTTGACGACATTAAATTCCTTCAACGGAAAAGCAGAATTGAGAATATACTGTCCAATCTCATTAGCCGTATCTTCAGGCGACTTTTGGGAAAAGCGTGTGTAGGGAAAAACAACGAGTGTAATATCGCCGGTGAATTCCTTTTTGGTTTCCTGAAAACTAATGGATTCAACAGGTATTTCGGCTTTATACAAAGTCAATAATCCTGAGGCGATAACCCTTCTCAGGTCATTTTCAAATAAGAGACTGTTTTCGTTCATGGTTAGGTAGTAAGCTGGCTGACGACACGCTGGAGAATTTCGAATGTGTTTTCGGCCATCAGATTTTCTTTGTCGAGAGTTGGATTAACTTCTGCTATTTCGAAGCAAACGACTTTTTCATTTTGAATCAGGCGGACGAGCAAACTTCCCGCTTCTTTTTCGGTAATTCCGTTTCGAACAGGTGTTCCGGTTCCTTTACTGATTGACGAATCCATAGAATCGACATCGAAGGAAATATAGATGACCTGGCAACGATTCAAATGCGCGAGGGCGTCGCGGGCTATTTTCTCGACGCCATTTCGCTTAACCTCATTCGTGCTGAAGGCTTTTATTTTATGCTTCTTAAGGAGATAAGATTCTTCCGGTTCAACATCACGGAGGGCAATGTAAACGAGATCGGAGTATTCAATTTTCGGAATGATGTTTCCGATCCTTTTAATTTTATTCCAATATTCAAGAGTCTCCTTATCAGGTTTGTTCATTTTATTCTGTGAATTGTCCTCGGCCAAAACTGCTGCCAGGGGCATTCCGTGCATGTTGCCCGAAGGAGTTGTCCAGGGAGAATGCAGATCGGCATGAGCATCGATCCAGATTACGCCCAGCTTTTGTTTCGGGTATGCCATCTTGATCCCGGAGATTGTACCTGCCGAAGTACTGTGATCACCGGCAAGCACGATGGGGAATTCATTATTCTTAAGAGATGATTTAACGGTGTTGGAAAGGCGTTCGAGAATTGCCAAAAGACCTTTAATACGTTTTGCATAAGGGCTGCCGGTTGATTCAAACAGGAGTTGATTCTCTGTCTGCACGTCGGTAGATTCAATTTTACGGAAAAGGTTACTTCCGTAATCCAGCGCAGCAATTTTGATAGCATCGGGTCCCATACTGGCTCCGCGGGTACCGGCACCGATCTCCGATTTAACTTCGATGAACCTGATCTTTTTCATAGGCATTAATTTTACAACAAAATATTTCTGCAACGTTTCCGATAAAAGTAAGTTACTTACATTAGCGAAAAAGTAGCAATCCGGGTGAGTTACATTTACCCTACTCTAAACAACCATTTAATTCAATATGAAGAATACCTACCGTGATCTGATTGAGCAGACATTCTATTTTCCGCAGGAAGGTTTCGAGGTGATCGATAATCAGCTTCACTTCTATGGCATTGACCTTATGGAGATTATCAAACAATATGGCACTCCTTTGAAGGTCGCTTACCTGCCTAAAATAGGATCGCAAATTAAGAAAGCAAAACGGATATTCAATGTTGCTATCGCCAAAGCTGACTATAAAGGGAGCTATACCTATTGTTATTGTACGAAAAGTTCTCATTTTTCTTACGTTTTAAACGAAGTTTTGAAACATGATGTTCATCTTGAAACCTCATCCGCATTTGATATTCCCCTTATTCGCTCCCTCTATGAGGAGAAAAAAATTGATAAAAGTGTTTATATCATTTGCAACGGCTACAAACGCCCCCAATACATTGAAAATATTGCGGAACTGATTAATGACGGCTTTGAGAATGTCATTCCGGTCCTCGATAGTATGGATGAGCTTCAACATTACAACCAGAAGATTAAAGGCAGGAAAAAGGTGAAAGTCGGTATAAGAATAGCTGCCGAAGAGGAACCTGATTATGAGTTTTATACTTCCCGCCTTGGGATCAGGTATGATGCCATCAAGGAGTATTACATGAAAAACATTAAAAAGAATCCGAAGTTTCAGTTAAAAATGCTTCACTTTTTCATTAATACAGGGATTAAGGATACGGCCTACTACTGGAATGAACTTACAAAATGCGTTAACGTTTATTGCGAACTTAAAAAAGTTTGTCCCACACTTGATTCACTTGACATTGGCGGCGGATGGCCAATACGTAAAACACTTGGCTTCGAATATGACTATGAATACATGGCCGAACAAATCGTGAAGCAGATCAAATCTACCTGTCGCGCGCAAGGCGTTGAAGAGCCTAACCTGTTCACTGAATTCGGAAGTTTTACAGTCGCTGAAAGCGGAGCCAGTTTATATTCCGTTGTCGCAAAAAAACAGCAGAATGATAATGAGTTGTGGTATATGATTGACAGTTCTTTCATCACTACCCTGCCCGACACCTGGGGAATAAAACAAAAGTTTATACTTCTTGCGGTGAATCATTGGGATAAGGAATATACGAGAGTGAATCTGGGCGGACTAACTTGCGACAGTGACGATTACTACAATACAGAATCGCATGTGAACCAGGTCTATCTTCCGAAAGAAACGGATCCCTTAAAGAATCCGCTCTACATTGGCTTTTTCCATACCGGTGCCTACCAGGAAAGTCTTGGCGGTTACGGTGGTATTCAGCATTGTCTTGTGCCTGCTCCGAAAGTTGTTCTGATCGACCGGGATGAAGAAGGAGAATTAACCACAAGGCTTTTCGCAAAAGAACAAAGCGCGAAGAGCATGTTAAAAATTCTGGGTTATTAATTATGGTTACGGGACTTGGAGGAATTTTTATTAAGGCCAATGATCCGCGTTTCCTTGCCCGCTGGTATGAGGATAATCTCGGAATTGGTTTCGGGACATCAGTCTACTTCAGTTTTAAATGGAGAGAACCTTCGGACCGAGCGGCAATTTCTCATACTGTATTCAGTTTTTTTGAAAGTGACACATCGTATTTTTTTCCGGGTACGAATGATGTAATGTTAAATCTTCGTGTGAACAACCTTGATGATTTACGCATTCAACTTAAGAATGACGGAACTCAGGTAATTGACAAAGTGGAGAATTATGAATATGGAAGATTTGGCTGGGCAATAGATCCTGTTGGAAATAAAATCGAATTGTGGGAACCCAATGATGATGGTTTTGAAGACAGGAACAAGCCGATGAATCTGACCGGTGTAACCGGACTGGGTGGTATTTATCTGAAATCACCGATGACGGAAGATCTGAAAAACTGGTATGCAAAGCATTTTGGATTTGACTTTTCCGCGAATGGCCATTCGTTTCAATGGCAGGATTTAAACGATGAAAAACCCGGGAGTACACTTTTGTCATTTTATCCCGAAAACACTTCGTACTTCTCTCCGTCGGATAAAACCTACATGTTAAGTTTCAGGGTAGATAATACGGAGAAGATTATTCACGCACTCAGAGATACGGATGCGATCATTATCGGAGACGTTTTAAAATTCAGTCATGGAACATTCGGATGGTTCACCGATCCTGAAGGAAATAAGGTTGAATTGTGGCAGCCCAATAACTGACATTTTATAAAAACTCCACCTCTGTTGCACCGTATCCATATTTCTCGGGCGGGGCTTCTTTAAATTTAATATTAGGAAATCCTTTCAGTTCTTCACGTATGGCACTTCGTAAAACGCCGTTTCCGACACCGTGAATAAAAGTTATTTTGTGAAGTTTATTCAAAACAGCCTGATCCATTTCATACATGAAATAGTTGATCTGATAAGATATGATCTGCGAATTGGTCATTGAAGCATGCTCTTTCATGAGTTCTTCGATATGAAGATCGACTACTTTTTGACGCGTTAAGACAGTAAACTTCTCTGACTTGTTTTTACCCTTTAAAGCGGATGAACGTTTTTGCTCCTCTTCAGCCTCTTTGTTAAATTTATCTAACAATTTAGATACATCGATTGAATCGGTTGTACCAATGAGGTATAAAGGCATTAACAGAACAGTATCGTCCTTTTTATAAAACAGTTTTCTGTATTCAGTATTCATGAAATCGGTTGATGTAAACTGAAGACCTTTTACTGCAGGCGGACGGGGTCTGAATTCATTCTTACCAAAGAACAGAAACTGAAATTCAAATCCGTCAAAACGATGCAACTCATCTTGCGAAAAGATTCCAATAAATTGCTCATTTTTAGACTTTAATGTGCCTGAACTTAAACCAGTACGTAAATCTCCATGCATTCTTGCAACAGTAAAACAGATGGCAAATTGCGTGTTATTTACGAGATGCAATTCGATGTCGGTAGTAAGCGGACTCTTTTCATTCATCAATCTGATAGCCGCATAAATTGTATGATCCATTTCAAGCGAATGAACCATTTCGGAAGAAGTGTGCTGTGAATTGATAATTTCACGTACTTCTACTGTATCGTTGTTTTCTGATTGGGCATTCAGCTGTTCATCATCCAATACCAGCTCGACCAAAACTAAATCCTTCTCATCGCTCATATGACTAAAGCCGTGAGAATCGGTTACTTCCACCTTCGAATTACTTAATAGTCTTGATATTGTGCCTTCTATGGCTTCATTTAGAAAACGAACTTTATCACCGGGTTTTAATTTCATCAGGGAATGTGTAAAATGAATGCTGAAATTAATCGTTTTTTCAGATAAAGCTTATTATATTAGCTGCAATTAATCCACAAAATATCTGTTAGGAATATCTGAAAAAAAACAAGTATCGGGGCTACTAAACTAGTATCTTTGCACGATTCGCTGCGAGCGGATTAAATGTACTCTGATTTGTTTTTTTGATGTTATGGAGTTTCTTCAACAGTTATTAGATTTTATCTTACATATTGACAAGCATCTTTTTGAGATTGTTAATGAGTATGATAAGTTAACTTACGCAATACTGGCTCTGATCGTTTTTTGCGAGACGGGCTTGGTGGTTACGCCGTTCCTACCCGGTGATTCGCTTTTGTTTGCAGCAGGAGCCTTGGCCGGAGCAGGATTATTGAACTTATGGTTATTGATAATTATACTTTTCATCGCAGCGTTTGTCGGAGATAATCTGAATTACACTATTGGAAAGTATATTGGTCACAAGTTGATTGAAGGGAAAAGGAAAATCATTAAAAAAGAGTATCTCGATAAAACACATTTGTTCTACGAAAAACACGGAGGAAAGACAGTAATCATAGCAAGGTTTGTTCCCATTGTAAGAACCTTTGCACCATTCGTGGCAGGACTTGGTACAATGTTATACAGGAAATTTTTGCTTTTCTGTATAACAGGAAATTTACTTTGGATATTAACATTTACTCTGGCTGGATACGCACTTGGAAATCATCCTTGGGTAAAAGAACATTTTTCACTCGTAACATTAGGCATAATTGGCGTGTCGCTCTTACCTGTGATAATTGGTATCGTGAAAACAAAATTAAATAGAGTGAATAGTTAGTTAATAATTAATATTTAAAAAGGGCAGATATGAAAAGATTTGGATTATTCGGGCATCCACTGGAGCATTCCTATTCTAAGAAATTTTTTACTGAGAAGTTTCTTCGGGAAGGTCGGACTGATTGTGAGTATGAAAATTATGACACCGAGAACATTTATGATTTAAAGAAAATCATCCGTGAAACACCGGAACTGATGGGACTGAACATTACAATTCCGTTTAAACAGGATATCATTCCAATGTTAGACAACCTGGATGACATCTCTCAGAAAATAGGTGCAGTAAATACAGTAAGAATTGTCAGACAGGATAACGGAAAAATGGAGTTGTTTGGTTACAACACTGATGCATGGGGATTTGAACTGGCCATTCGTCCGATTCTCAGACCACATCACCGCAGAGCTCTTATTTTAGGTACCGGCGGTTCGGCTAAAGCTGTAAGTTATGTATTCAGAAAATTAAATATCGAGCACTTCTTTGTTACAAGAGAAGAATCCAGGTTCCACTATTCTTATGCTGACCTGAACGCTAACACGATGAGAGCATTCCAGGTGATTGTAAATACAACACCGCTTGGCATGTATCCAAATGTTGATTCGTATCCGAACATTCCTTATGAGTTTCTCACGCATAAGAATCTTTGTTTTGATCTGGTTTATAATCCGGCACAAACAAGGTTTCTCGAGAAATCGAAAGAAGCCGGAGCATTTATCCACAACGGTTTTCGCATGCTTCGATTGCAGGCGGAGAAGTCATGGGAAATCTGGAATGAGCCGATTTACGCGCAGTAATCTTAATATAAAAAGGCTCACATTGTGAGCCTTTTTTATTGAAGATTGAAAATTGCGGATTAAGTTATTACAGGACTTAAATTAATCATTGACTATATAATTTGTTTAACCATTTAGTATTTCGTCATTGAGTTTCAAACTAACCTCTGAATTTTTACCTACGGGCGACCAGCCTGAAGCGATCAGACAATTGACTGCGGGATTGCAGCGGGGTGATCATGCACAGACATTATTAGGTGTGACAGGGTCGGGAAAAACATTTACGGTTGCAAATGTTATTCAGAATGTTCAGCGCCCCACTCTGATATTAAGTCATAACAAAACACTGGCCGCGCAATTATACGGCGAGTTCAGACAATTCTTTCCCGGGAATGCTGTGGAGTATTTTGTTTCCTACTATGACTATTATCAGCCCGAAGCGTTTATTCCAACAACAAATACTTACATAGAAAAAGATCTGGCTATCAACGAAGAAATTGAAAAGCTCAGATTAAGCACCACCACTGCCCTGCTTTCGGGCCGTGAAGATGTTATTGTAGTGAGTTCGGTTTCCTGTATTTATGGTATCGGAAATCCGGATGATTTTAAGAACAGCACCATCAGAGTAAGCACCGGCGACAAAATTAGCAGGAATGGTTTTCTGCATAAGTTAGTCGCATCGTTGTACTCTCGAACCGAAATAGAATTCACCAGGGGAAAATTCAGAGTCCGAGGAGAAACAGTTGATGTTTTTATTCCCTATGGTGACATCGCTTACCGGTTTGTGTTTTTCGGAGATGAGATTGAAGAAATATCGGCGATTGATCCGGTTTCAGGAAAAACGATAGAGAAAGTACCTGTTATCACACTTTATCCGGCTAATATTTTCGTGACGAGTCCGGACAGGCAATTGGCCGCCATCTGGGCCATTCAGGAAGATATGGTGAAGCAGGTTGAATACATGAAATCGCTCGGACAGAATCTCGAAGCTAAGAGGCTTGAAGATCGTGTTACATATGATCTGGAGATGATCCGCGAACTTGGTTATTGTTCGGGAATTGAAAATTATTCCCGCTATTTTGATGGTCGTTCTCCCGGACAAAGACCATTCTGCCTGCTTGATTTTTTCCCCGATAATTACCTGATGGTAATTGATGAAAGCCATGTAACAATACCTCAGGTTCGGGCCATGTATGGCGGCGATCGTTCAAGAAAACAGAATCTGGTTGAGTATGGATTCAGATTGCCGGCAGCTTTGGATAACCGTCCCCTCAAGTTCGAGGAATTTGAAAGTCAGATGAACCAGGTCATTTTTGTGAGTGCAACACCGGCTGACTATGAATTACAGAAAAGCGAGGGAGTTTTAGTTGAGCAGGTAATCAGGCCCACCGGACTACTTGATCCTGTTATTGAAATAAGACCGAGTCATAATCAGGTTGATGATTTACTGGAGGAGATTGATAAAACAATTAAATCGGGAAGTCGTGTATTAGTCACTACACTTACCAAGAGAATGGCAGAGGAACTGACGAAGTATATGACGAAGCTGAATATTAAATGCCGTTATATTCACTCTGAAGTTGATACTCTGGACAGAGTTGAGTTGCTGCGTGATTTACGTTTAGGAAATTTTGACGTTCTGGTTGGGATCAATTTGTTAAGGGAAGGATTGGATTTACCGGAAGTTTCACTCGTTGCAGTGCTGGATGCGGATAAAGAAGGATT
>CAZAON010000024.1:0-12247 GCA_964486655.1 uncultured Flavobacteriales bacterium | reverse complement strand
GAGGAGTGTTGATCTGAAAAGCATCGTCTACTCCATTTGTCCAGGTGTATGAATATCCAGTAATTCTATTACCGGTAGGCGTATGAATAATTGAATAACCTCTTTCATCGAAATCACCACCATAAATAGTTTGTGAGACTTTTACACCATTCATGTCAATTACAAGAAAATCGACATCATAGTTATTTGCAGTCGATATATCATCCGCATATCCTGTAATATAAAGATAATCTTTGTTCCGATCAATATCTCGTCCAAAACTCGATTGACTATTTCCTTGAGTATTATACTCTGTCTTCCAGATTTGGTATCCTGAGTAGTCGGTTCGAAAAACAAGGATATCTGGCTGTCCTCCAGAATTAAAACCATAAGTATGACCGACAACAACAATTCCATTTTTTACTTCAACCAGGGAATATGCTTTATCATCATAATTTCCGTCGCCATAAAATCCTACCCAGTTTACATTTCCGGTATTTGATACATTCATTAAAAAAGGATCAGAATTATCATTATCACCACTATAACCGGCAATATAATAATCTCCATCCCTGTTCCCGGACTCAATTACTTTCATGCCATAATCATTCCTGTTTGAAATATCAATACTTTTAGACCATAAAAGATTTCCGAAGAAATCAGTTTTAAACAGCAATACATTGTATTTATTGCAGCTGAGGCTATCACTATCACACACCCAGGCCGTATAGCCAACAACTAAGTATGCATTATCCGTCGTCACAATTACGCTTTGTCCGACATCGGTTACATTGGGAAAGCCAAATCGCTTTGTCCACATAGGTATCCCGTTTCTATCTGATTCGAATAAAAAAACATCACGATTACAAAGCGTGTCCGAATCAGCTCTGGTTGTATAGCCAGTCGTTACATAAGTGTCTTTGACCGGATTATATTTTACACTATTCGCACAATCGTCACCCATTAAGTTGACATAATAGGAATTCGTTAAAACACCAAATTGATTTGTCATCATCCAATATACATCTCCAATTGAAGAAGAATATCCATAACTTGTCCCTACCTGCACAATATGATTCCCATTTGCTGTTATTGAATTGCACCTATCATATCTTGTATCTCCATAGTGCTTGATAAAGTATGGTTGTGCATGAATTAAGGATGCAAGTCCCAATATAAAAACGATAAATAGAGAAATTCTTTTCATAGTAATTAGAAGTTTAGTTTAGTATGATAATAATTGTATAAGACAACATGATATAGTTGTTAATAATTCTAAAATAAATAAAGATTGGTTTCCACCCATACCTCGAATTGATTTAAGAATTGCGTTTACATTGATGGATATTTTAGATATTTTATATGCCTGAAATTTATTCAAAATCAATCGTGAGAATCGACCATATTGCTATAACAAAGGTGATTTATGTTTAAGTTCCTTTAGCTAACACATGCCCAATGTTCCAGATCATTATTTCATACAATTCGCCGGGTAAAGCAATTATTTATTGCCAAGAAATGATAAAAATCTATATTTATAATTAGTAAAACTACCTAAAGAGTTTAGTATAATCACTAAATCGAGATTAGTAATAATACGAATGAAAATAAGCAATTACATGGCAATTCTCAAACTTGTTGAGTTTTTTAGGGTGGATATCGCTAAAAAAATAAAATCAACAGATGGGTGTACCTGGACGTGCCTTGCCATGAAGGCAAGCGTCGAAGCACCAAAGACTTTAAAATATTTTAAAACGTGTAGTAAGTTGCAAATGAAGTGCTGCTCAAAGAGGTAAGCTTAGCCCATAAATCACTTATCGAAAAGTAGCACTCATTGACCTGCCCGATGAAATGATGACAGCTGTATTTCTTGATGTGCTTGTGCTTTCGTTGACATGTAGAAATAAAAGGATACGCTGACCGAAGTGTTGCAAGGGCCAGAGTGAGATTAGTCAGCAAAACTTCCACTAAGAATTATAGTTTCATTGCAAAAGTTATCAAGTCCATTTAAAAGAGAATCTATTTTTAATTCCCATTTCTTTTGCTCTTGAATATTCGAACTATGTGCTGTTTCACTGTCATATCTATTTTGCTCCAAATTATGTTCTCCGATCCATAAATTAAAAATATCCTTTATTTTAGTATTAGTTAAATTTGAAGTGCTGGATAATTCTTGCCTTATTTTTCGTGCGTAAATTTCAGCAATATTAAAATGATACTGTTCATGCACAATTACAGTCTGACTTCTTTCTTGTTTGACAGCCCACGATTTATTTTTAATCATACAATTGCTTATACGCATTTTGTTTAGAGAAACCATATCATAAGCCAGAATAATAAATGTTTCGGCGCTAAAACCTCTTCCTTTAGGAACACTCCCTTTAAAATCGTTCCATTTTAATATTCTTCCTTTTTGCCAACATATTTTATTCTCCCGGTTAAAGAGAGGTGAGGAAATGCCTGAAATCAGCAATGAAACGAGCAAGATTATTATCTTCATCTATCGCACTTGTATTGTTGTACTAATGAACCATTTGCTTTAGCAATCTCTTTGAATTCTCGTCTTGCCTGCCTTGTTCCAAGAATTTGATCCCCGAATGGATCTGAATGAGCAATTGGATTACCACGTATAACAATATATGGGCTTTCCCAAAAATTACTTATTGGATCTCTATTCCATCTTCGCCCTAATCGAATATCATACTCCCAGAATAAAGCCGTGTTGTGATTACCAGTTCCTGATATTTCATCTATCTTCTTTTGCCCGTTAAAGCCGAAACGAAAATCTCCGGCATTAAAGGACCTTCCCGGCTTCAACATCCAAACGGATAGTAATTATGGCCTGTTTCTATTCCCGGAATATTTAAGTCATATACAATATCACCAACAGTATCAACTTCCAGTTGGTATATTAATTCGAAGCTTTTACTTTATCTGATTTCTTTATAGAATGGATTATCAATAGAACTAAATTCACCACTAATCCAGCGATAATAATCCTATCAAATAACAATATATTTTTTATTTCTAACCCCCTCGTTTCAATACTTCCATTGTTAGGATATAGTATTTTCATTTCATGCACTTGACTTTCGTAAATTAATGAATAGTCAATGTAAAACTTAATAGAAAGAGCAAGTAGAAATAGATGTAATAATACCGATGTTATACTAAATAACTTATTCATTAGTTTTTATTTAGGTTTATTTTCCACTTCTGTTCCTGTAGAACCTGTTACATCCACTACTTTAGAATCTTTTTTGTTTGATTCATTATTCAAATATGTTCCCATTTTCCCAGGAGTATTGACAGAATTACTTGTTGGAACTACTTGTCCAGGAATGCCAGGAACGCTACTTGTAGGCAAAATAGTAGTGCCTTTAATTTTAAAATCTAAATTAGTACCCCCGCTTTGTGCACCATCACAAGTATTTGTTGCACAGTTGTCATCAAACAAATCATAAGTGTTATTAATAACTTTAGCATTTTCATCCCCTTTTGCACGACCTTCAGTTGCTGGAGTGCCCGCATTAAATTGAGCATCCATATTTTGTTTAACTTTATTCTCATCAGCATCATTAATCTCGTATGCCTTTGCTCCTTCATATTTAACGTATTGTTTAACGAAATTACGAGCCCGTTCTCCTGTTAAACGGTACAGTACTCCTTGACCTTGCGGAGAAAAGCCTCCCAAAGTAGAATACTTTGGCTTACCATATTGACCATAAGAGTAGACTACAAGATCCTTTCCTTTTCCAACTGATAAAAAAGTGTGTCCCGTCATACCTTGTGTAGAAGTATAAATTCTAAGTTCAAGACCATCCCAATCAATACCCCAAATTGGAGAGTTACTTGCAAATTGATAAGTACTTAATTCAGGGTATTTCTGAAAAGAAACAATCAAAGGGTCTGGACTTAAAAATCGTCCAAGTCTATTATCATAAATTCTCATTCCATAATCTTGACTATTTCCGCTTCCTTTCACCTCATTATCATTCTCTTTTCCATTAAACCCAAACCTATAATCCCCCCAATTCCTCTGCGGCTGCAACATCCCAAACGGATAGTAACCATTTCTACGTATCATATTTATATTCAAATGATTATATGACATACAAAGTATTGATTTTTATGCGTTTTATTACATTTTTAACTCTTTTTAATGTTGAAATTTCCTGTTCAGAAGCTCAAATTTTGCATGAACCTTATTGATTTCATTGTCAAGTAGGGCATCTGAATATTTGACGTAACGAAAGAATTCTTTGCTTCCGGGTGAATGACCGGAAATTCTTCGTACCAGCTGTTCAGGCATGCCTAATGACAGAAATGTGGTAATGGCTGTTTTTCTCATTGTGTGTGATGTAATAAGATCGCAGAAACGATAATGCGCATTAGAAGCATTCTTTTTGATCAACTTTATCTTTCCCTGTTTTGAACGGCATTTATCCACTATTTCTGTCCACCCGGCCCGCTCTGCCAACTCTCTGCAGTATTTGTTAAAGGTAAATAAATGATACATCGGTAAAAGGGTTTTGTATTTCTTCCAGTATTTCTTTAGTATGAGAATCGCATAAGGCGGCAATTTTATTTTCGAAAATGTACCGGTCTTTTTTGAATAAATTTTTATGTGCCATTCATCAAAATTCCGTTCTACATTTTTACAGGTGAGTCTAAGGAGATCGGAGTACCTGAATGCTGTCGTACAGCCAAATACAAATATATCCTTGGCACGTTGAAGCCTCAATGGTAGCGATTTCTCAAATTCCTTATCTGTTATCAGCTTATTCAGTTTTTCGGGTGATAAAACAACGATTGGAATCTCTTCTTTACACACATAAAAAATCCTGCTGATGTCTCTCGTGTCAATACCCTTTTCAATTCGTAAATAATTAAATACAGAACGCAAGAGCTTCATTACATTTCCCACATAATTATCGTAGCTATTACAGTCATTGTATAGAAAACTGACTAACATTTTGTATTTTTTCTTCCATAGATTTTTCTCATGTATATATTCCTTACGAGTGCATTTCATGAGATTTTTTATAGTCAGTTGCACCTGTTTCGTTTCCGAAAACTTTCGCAAAACTGTTCGAAGGCTCTTGTAATTTTGAACGGACTCTGCTCTTAACCTTGCGCCGCTTTTTTGCAAGTGTTTCCCTTTTTCACTTTCATAAATGAACCGGTCGAGCAGGGGCAGCAATTCAAATCCAAATACCATGACAGGCTTCAATTCTAATTCAAAAGAGATTTCACCCGATAAAAATCATGTTTTCAATCCGGAAATTATCAGACGAGAGCAAGTTCACTATTAAAGATATTTATAAAATTATCAATTCCCAAATCAAATCTTCACCCGATAGCTATCGGGTCTTCATTTTTCAATCTTGCTTCGACTCCGCTTAGCACGAGTCAATAAAAAAAGCCCCCCGTTCCCGGGAGGCTCTTACACTTAGTGAATCAATATTGTATTACTGTATAATCAGCTTGTAAACGGAAGACGCATTTTGCTTGCGAACGTTTAGTAAGTAAACACCGCTTGCAAATGAAGACACATCAATTGTTTTGTATGTCATATTGCTTCCCTGTTCTTCCCAGATAACCTGGCCCTGCAGATCGGAAATTGACATCGAAACTTTCTGATTGTCTGCATCACGTAATTCAACGGTTACCATGTTGCGTGCCGGATTCGGATAAACATTCATCGCGATGTTGCCTGATACATTTTCAATGCCAACGAGAATGTCTACGTTGATGGTATCACAATTCGCGCAGCCATTCGCTGCCGTAACACAAACGGAATAAGGTCCCGTAACAGTTGCCGTGTAGAATTGACTTGTTCCTGATGGCGTCCAGTCATAGGTTACAAAACCTGCACCCGCATCAAGAACAATTGAATCTACTACTACCGTATCGTTTCCAAGGAATACGTTTGGTAATGCATTGATCGTTGCGTTAATCGCCACACGCTGCTGGTTGTTACAAACCATTCCGTTCTGAATGTAGAATGTTGTCGAAACGTTCAGTCCCGGGATAAAGTAAGCGTCACCTACGAATATCAGGTTTCCTCCGGTCGGTGCGTCATACCATAACACGGTGTCTGTAGCTGTAAGTGTGATAGGACCGCTTCCGCATCGGCTGCTGCTGATTCCGTTAGCCGGATTCGGCGGAACAATCAGGTTCACAACATTGGTAAGTGTATCGTTGTTCGCATCAAGGTCACCCGCATAGGCTACATAACTCTTCATGGTAATTGTACCACCTGCCATCACGTTAATTGTACCCATCGTAAGCAGTACATTGCTTCCTGCATTCAGTGTAGTCACGGTATCAGTAAAGGTAGTTGTCACAGCTCCTGTAATTTCTACAGTAACCGGAATTGTTGTTGCTGTCGATGTTCCCACATTCGAAACACGGATAATCACCGGAATGCTGTCTGAAGCACAGTCGTTGTTTACAGGCGAACTGTTAAGGGAAATGGACATGTCGGTCGGGAAGATCACGTCTACACAAAGTGTATCGTAGGCGCTGCAACCTGAACCATTCGTGTATTCAACCCAGTAGCAACCGTCTGTATTCACAGTTATGCTAGATGTTGTCTGGCCTGTTGACCATAAATAGGTAGAAGCACCACCGCCCGCATTCAGTGTTACGTTGCTTCCCTGAGTAATTGTAGTGTCATTTCCAAGATTCACTGACGGAACCGGTAATACAGAAAGCGTTACGGCCGTTCTTGCTCCTTCGCATGAACCCAGTGCCGACGCATAATATGTCGTTGTCGCATTTACAACCGGTGTTATGAAATTTGGTCCGCCCGCGATTGGTGAGCCCCCTGTAGATGCCGCATACCATAAGATACTGTCAGATGATGTTGCGACTAATGTATCGCTGCCCGGACCGCAAATTGAGGAGTTTGATACTCCCGGAGGTGTAGGAGGAGCGCTTAGGTGAATGACAGCCGATAATGTATCATTGGCATGAACATCGTCTATTGCAAGTGAAGTGTAACTTTTCAGATTATAAACTCCGCCTGCAGATGTGTTGAGCGGATTCGCATTGTAGGTAAGCGTGTCCGACTGTCCGGGCTGAATAACTGTCGAATGGTTTTTTGTCAGCGTCTGAGTGATGCTGCCTGTGATTTCAGTAACCACATTAAAGTTTGACTCGGCAAGCTGTCCCGTGTTGGTGATTACCACGCTAACGATTGTTGCGGCCTCGCCACAAGTCGAATCAACCGGGTGAATAATTGCGGTTACACCAACATTACGTTGTGCAGCTGAATATTCATCGGCTCCGATATCAGGTGTTACCGCGCTGCGAACCTGTCCGTCGATATCATCCGTAACATTATTGTATTTTTTACCACGGTCGTCCATGGCAATAGAAGTAGAGTGAAGATCGGTGTTCGAAACAAAATTCGGATTCACCGATACAGAGTTTGAATCTCTTTGCGATGCCGCTCTCCAGTTTGCAAGTGTAGCACGGTTAATACCATCGTAGTTTCCGACGAATGCGCCGTTTGTAAATATGTCATTGTAGTCAGAATATTCAATTCCAAAAACTGCGGAATCGGATACTATGTAGGAATAACCACCGCCGAAATTCGCAAGGATATTATTCTTTACGACTTTACCGCTGCCGCTTCCGCGCATAAGCAATGCGGCAAAACTTGAAGTCGTTCCAGTCATCAGGATGCTGTTGTGTACTAAATCCTGGTAATCTCCATTCACCATCGAAATACCCGCCGAGTCATTAGACCAGATAAAGTTATTCGCGATGATACCATGTACACCCGATTGAGCCGTACAATCCACAAAGTACATTCCGGTTCCCGGTGTTCCAAGAATCTGATTCTTTAAGATCATGTGCGGACGATTACTTCTGTCTAGGTAAATTCCGGCATAACCCGTATAAGATGTCGTTGTAGTGAATACGTTTCCTTCAATAATCGCATGTCCGATGTTTGCCATCTGAATTCCTTTCGACATCTGATTCGTAAATGTGTTATTCCGGATCACGATATTTTCTTCAAGGTCTAACGTGCTTATACCATTCATGTAAATTCCGAGCGAACCGTCTTTTAAAAGGTTATTCGTAATTGTAATATTCGAATCGTTTGTTGATGTTCCTCCCGAAGAATAAATTAAAGCGGTGAGTGAGTTTGTCGTCGGACCGGTAACTCCAATCAGCCTGCAATTTGTTATCGTATTATTTGTCGCATTGTTGATGAAATCAATAATGCGTGCATTCAGTTCGGTTCCTGTACGTTGCATGGTTATTTTACTAAACGTAAGGAAGTCGGCTCCGTCAAGCATGATCAGGTAGTTGTCTGCAAGTGTGTCAAGTGAAGGGTATGTTAACACAACAGATGTGCTGTCGCCATTTTCCGACTGGAATGTAATGTTATTCGTAGAGTCAGCTCCCGGAATTTCGGTGATAATCAACCGCACTGTATCGGTCTGAGGACGCATGTTGAATACAACCGGTCCGCATACGCCATTGTTAATCAAAGCAGTGACAGCGGCAGAAAAGTTTGCGTAATCAGGCGAAGCACCGCCGATTGTATACGTTCCTGTCAGCTGGTTGCTGATCGAAATAATGGACGTTGTGGTGTCATTCGAATTGTCGCCATCAGCGCTGCCATTCGGAATTTCTGTCCATGCCACAACTGTATAAGGGCCTGTCTGGAAATTGAACATTCCAAGCATGACCGTGTCCTGGTTTCCGGCAGGCATCAGTCCGGAGTAGCTGTATGTCGGTTGGCTGATACCATCGACACTCCAGTGTACTTCGACAGTATTAATCGTCGTTGCTCCGAAGTTTTGAATGATTGCAGTAACCGATGCATTTCCTCGGCATACTGAAGTTGATGGAGTCAATATCGTCTGAACGCCTGCATCTTCAGCCGCAAATACGCTTGCAGCGGAGAGGATACATAACATCACAAAGGAGATTGCCCGTAGAGTAAATGAATTTCTCATGTTTATTTAATTGGGGTTTGGTTTATTTTAAAATTTTACGTCTTTTAAGAATACAATAAGCAACATTCACAGCTTTCTTTCAGCTGCAGATTTTCGTTGAATTTTGATATGTTGTAAAGTTATTAAAGGTGAAGCGGTGCTTCGGGATGAATTACAAAACTTTTGAATGATATATTGTTGAAAACGATAGCAGTTTTAACTCTTATTTTCATCGTTAGTTTTCCCTGATTCTTCCTCATTTTTGGGAACAAAATCATACCTGAAATTAACACGGTCTTCCATCCAGTAATCGTTGTCGTGAAAAGATGACTGGTCCTGCTGTGCCTCAAGCTCCTCCTCAATTTCCCATTGGGTTTTGGGTTGTTCAGGTCCCAGTTTCCGGTAGTAAATAGCGCAGAAAATTCCGGCTACCGAACCGAATAAATGCGACTCCCAGGAGATGGACTGATCCACGGGAAGTATTCCCCAAACCATGCTTCCGTATAAAAATGTTACGAGCAATGATACCGCAAGAAGCCTCGTATCTTTGCGCATTATTCCGCTGAAAAACAGAAAGCAAACAAGACCGTAAATGATTCCGCTCGCTCCGATATGCGAACTCTCTCTTGCCGCCAGCCAGACCCAGAAACCGGTAAAGAGCCAGATCATGGCAATGACTCTGTTTGCAATATCTTTGTAAAAGTAGAAAACACCGGTTCCGGCAACTAAAAGTGGCATTGTGTTCGAAAGCAGGTGCTCGTAATTTCCATGTATAAATGCGGAGAAGAATATGCCGGGAAATCCTGAAATTGTGCGCGGAATTATTCCAAGCCAGATCCAACGGCTGTTTGTTAAAACACTTAAGCCCTCAATGATCCAAAGTATAACTACAAAAATCAACGGAAAGCGAACTACCTTCCAAAATTCATTCTTCATTCCTGCTTAAATCTTCTCCCGATTGCCCGGGACTTCAATCTTCAATATTCATTAACCTTGCCGTTTAGTAAAAGTATGACAATTTAACACTGCATGACAAACGCTTACCTCGATACATCCATCGAATACCTGAAAGGTGTTGGTCCTGAGCGGGCGAAGTTGCTGAAGGCTGAATTAAACATTCACACTTTCGGCGACTTGCTCATGCATTACCCGTTTCGTTATGTCGACCGGACGAAATTTTATACGATTCGCGAGATAAACCAGGAGATGCCATACATACAACTTCGAGGTAAATTAAAGGGTCTTTTGGTAAAAGGAGAGAAGAGAAAGAAATACCTGGTTGGAAAATTTGCCGATGAAACGGGAACAATTGACCTGGTATGGTTTCGCGGACTGAAATGGATTTCAAACAGTCTGCAGCTGAATGCCGAGTATGTTTTATTTGGGAAGCCGTCTGAATTTAACGGCATGGTAAATATCGTTCATCCCGAACTTGAACTTGCTTCTGAATCTGCGCAAACGATTTCGCTAACGATGCAGCCTGTATACGTTTCGACCGAAAAACTGAAGCTGAAGGGAATGGACAGCAGGTTTTTTCTTCGGTTGCAGAGGAAGCTTCTCGAAGGACTGCCGGCAACTTTGCCTGAAACATTGTCAGACGAATTGCTTCAATCACTTAAGTTAATGCCATTGCGAGAGGCCATTGTCAACATGCATTTCCCTTCCGGACTTCAATTGCAAAAGACGGCAGAGTACCGCCTGAAATTTGAAGAATTGTTTTATCTGCAAATGCGTTTGTTGCATGCCAAGCTGGTCAGGTTGGAGAAAACATCAGGATTACCATTCGCGAAAGTCGGTGATCCTTTCAATGAGTTTTATTCGAAGTATCTTCCTTTTCCTCTTACCAATGCGCAGAAAAAAGTAATCAAGGAAATTCGCAACGACTTCGCGACGGGAAAGCAGATGAATCGCTTGTTGCAGGGCGATGTTGGTTCGGGCAAAACTCTTGTCGCTGTCATGTGTATGCTCATCGCCAAAGGAAATGATTGCCAGTCATGCCTGATGGCTCCGACCGAAATTCTCGCTCAGCAGCATTATGAAACTATCACTTCCATGCTGAAAGAGATGAATGTGAAAGTGGCTTTGCTGACCGGTTCGGTGAAAGGAAAAGCGCGAAAGAAAATTCTGGAAGAACTCGAAGACGGTACCATTGATGTTTTGGTAGGAACACATGCACTTATTGAAGATACGGTTAAGTTTAAAAATCCCGGACTGGTTGTAATTGACGAACAACATCGATTCGGAGTGGAACAGCGGTCGAAGTTGTGGAAAAAGGGGGCAATTCCTCCGCACATACTTGTGATGACTGCGACGCCGATTCCCCGTACTCTTGCCATGACGCTTTTCGGTGATCTGGATAATTCCGTCATTGATGAAATGCCTCCGGGCAGAAAAGCCATACAGACTGTTCATCGTTTTGAAAGCGACAGACTGCGCATCTGGTCTTTTATGAAAGATGAAATCGCGAAAGGCCGCCAGGTATATATCGTTTATCCGCTCATCGAAGAGTCGGAGAAAATTGATCTGAATAATCTCATGCAGGGTTATGAAGCCATTTGCCGTGACTTTCCGCGACCGCAATACCAGGTAAGCATCGTTCATGGGCGAATGAAAGCGAAGGAAAAAGATTTTGAAATGCAACGATTCCTTCGAAAGGAAACACAGATCATGATTGCGACAACTGTTATCGAAGTCGGAGTTAATGTTCCGAATGCTTCCGTCATGGTTATCGAAAACGCTGAACGCTTCGGTCTTTCTCAACTGCATCAGTTAAGAGGAAGAGTAGGAAGGGGAGCCGATCAGTCCTATTGCATTTTAGTTACCAGTCATAAACTGGGCGATGATTCAAAATTGCGTATAAGAACTATGTGTGAAACTAACGACGGATTCAAAATTGCCGAAGTCGATTTAAATCTTCGTGGTCCGGGCGATGCAGAAGGAACCCGTCAAAGCGGCGTACTTGATTTGAAACTTTCCGATATAGCGAAAGACCAGGCTATCGTTTTACAGGCCAGAGATAAAGCAGTCGAAATTCTGAAGGAAGACCCACATTTGAAACTTGAAAAGAATGTGGTTATCGGAAAAAAGCTGCAGGATATTTTGCGGGTGAAGGGGGAGTGGGGGAGGATTAGTTGAATTTGAATTACAAATTACAAATTACAAATTACGAGGGCTTCGTTGCTGGGGTTGCCGGTTGCTTTTGAAAGATTGAAAAATTGCAAAGTTTTTTTACGTGAGTTAATGTATCTAACTAAAATAAAGCTCTTAACCGGTAATATCAATAGATTCAAGACCCTCACTACAAGGCC
>CAZAON010000023.1:0-6989 GCA_964486655.1 uncultured Flavobacteriales bacterium | reverse complement strand
ATCCAATAGGAAATAGTATTCCGGTCGTGAACGTAACTCCCTGGGGTGCACCAAATCCTCAAAATGAAAGTGCTGTTTTAGCATTTTACAAAGCTGCTAATCTTTATGATCCCAATGATAGTATCTCGTCTGTTACTGCTACAGGTAATTCAAATGAAGCTAAATCGGAATTATTAGTATTTCCTAATCCCAACAATGGATCGTTCAGGATTTTATTTGATCAATTAAATAAATTTAAACAGGATATTTACTACTCAATATATAATGCTCAGGGAATGAATGTTGCAAATGGAATTTTTCTTCCTAATACTTTTGTATCATCAAACTTACCTGATGGAATTTATCGTTTAAAATTATCTGCTGGTACACATCAACTGTCTGCAAACATCGTTATTACACGATGATTGTAAGTATAGATATGTAGTCAGTAGTTAAGTTAATGTGAATACTAAAATTGGATAAAATCGCAAATCAAATAAATTCATCTAAAATTAAATAAAATGAAAACCATTTTAATTCTGATTATTTTTGTGCATTTGAATTATGTATCCTTTGGAGAACAATTGCCTCCATGCAAAGTTGTAAAGCTGCAAATGTCAAGTGAAGAAGTTTTAAAGTTAGCGGGTGAGCCAACCGAAATTGATTCATTGGGATACGATTCTGAAAAGGATGGCAAGAGGGATTTTGTTATTATCTGGCATTACGGGACACCTGATAAACCGGGTAATCAACGTGTTCAATTCGTTAATAATAAAGTTACTGAAGTTGTGCCTGATGGAATTAAATATGATGAGTTGCTTGAGTTAATAGCAAAGGGAGAAATTCCGAAGGATAAAATTGAAGAGCGACTGGCAAAAGTATATTCTGAAGGATGTAAATAATTTTGAAATTTCAGTATCAATAATTTGTATATGGCATTTAACGAAACTACTGTCCAAAGAATTCGCGAAATACTTTTGAAAAAGAAAGTGAAATTTAAAGAGAAGCAAATGTTTAGCGGTGTTTGCTTTATGGTAGATGATAAAATGTGTTGTGGTACTCATATCGACAAAAAGAGTAATGAGGACTATCTCCTTTGCCGCATCGGTGATAAGGCTTATGAAAAGGCGATTGAACAAAATCATGTTATTCCGATGGAGTTCACAGGCCGAAGTATGAAGGGCTATGTTTTTGTGACCGGACCTGGCTTTAAGACCGATAAGGAATTAGCGCATTGGCTGCAGTTATGCCTTGATTTTAATCCGTTGGCTAAGGCAAGTAAGAAGAAATAGTTTTCTTTGGATGAATATAGGTAAGTGATAATTTATTAATCAATAGATAATGCAAGGGGGTAAGGAAAGTATAAATTTCATTTTTGCTTGCTTACTATTGGTATGGTTATTCTTTTCAGTTGCTGACGTCCTTGGTCAGAGTAAATCGATTATTTCTAAAGACAGTATTCAGAATAGAGGTACAAACACTGATTACGGACTGGGTCAACCTAAATCAGATACGGAGATGAACTCGTTTCTCTCCACTGGAATTGATCCATACTTTATAGATACAAAGGACACTTTTTCGATAAACGGACCACAATGCATTGTTCGCAATTTAATACAGGATACAAACGGTAATTATTGGTTAGCAACATGGCATGGAATAATAAAATACGATGGAAAAATATTTACAAATTTTACGTTAAAAGAAGGATTGATACATTTCCATGTAACAACTGCCTTCGAGGATTTTAAAGGTAACATTTGGTTCGCTTGTCCGCGCGGTGGAATTTACCGGTATGATGGAAAATCGTTTACACTTTTCACAGTAAAAGATGGTTTACCCGATAACACGGCGAATTGTATTACAGAGGATCAAAATGGAAATATCTGGTTTGGTACAGAGAACGGCGCTTGTTATTTTGATGGAAAGAAATTTACTATTTATAGTGAAAATAATGGCTTAAGCGATAATTTTGTCAATGCCATTATAAACGACAAAAGAGGAAAGATTTGGATTGCAACAAACAGAGGAATAGATCTTTTTGACGGAAAGGAATTTAAGCGATTTTATTATTCAAATAAAGAGCCATTTAAGCAGGTTGGCATGCTATACAAAGACAAAATTGGAAACATTTGGATTGGGAGTGGAGCAAAGGACGCAGGTGGTTATGGACTTTGTTGTTATAATGGAAAGTCATTAACCGGAAGCATTATTCCTTATTATGTAATGTATATGTGCGAAGATACAAAAGGTAATTTGTGGTTAGCACATAATAAAGGAGCTGAAGAAATTCACTTTTCACTTTATAAATATGACGGAAAATTGTTTACTAAAATCAAAGAGCAGCAGAGTGCAGAAAACCAATTAATATTCGGAATCATTCAGGATAAAAATGGTGATATCTGGTTTGGTACAACAAATGGCGTTTGCAGATACGATAGAAAAAATTTCAACTATTTTAATAACTAGCATGTAAATGGGGTATTTTGTTCGCAAGATTTAAGACAATGAACATGAATGCAGTAACCATAGGGATTATCCTTGTTTTAATATTTATTGCATTTCTTGCTTCTGTATTGACGGGGGTAGAAAAGTTTATAATTTTTCCCCGTAGAAAAGATGTGTACACTTTCATTCTAAAATATTCTTTGTTGGGCGAATTGGCCGGTTTAATTGTTATGTTTGGAACCGCTTTGACTTATAAATATCTACTGAATCAGCGATTAGATCCGGATGTATTGCTTGTATTGCCGTTTTATTTTATGCTGGCAGGTAATATACTTGGTGTAATTAAAGCCAATAGCAAAATAAAGTAAATTAAACAATCAACTTAAAAAAAGTTTATGGATAATTTCATGATTGCCTTTATCGTTCTACTTGTCTTTATATTAATTGGACGCGCAATTAACGAGAAAGCAAATAAAAAGCTTGAGCAGGATAAAAAGGCGGCGTTGATTGATTTATTTGCCGGTGGAAGAATATACACGTTTGGTATATTGATCGGAATTATAGCATTGTATTTTGCTGCGATAAAGTGGCAATTAATTGATCCGCTGCTGGCTTATATTTTTTATTTAATAGCATTACTTGTTTTTTTAATCGTGAACGGTTATTCATCCTACAAAAAGCTGCAGGTAAACCAATTCCCGGAATTTTATATAAAATCATTTATACTTTCCACAACAATAAGATTTATCGGATTGATAATTTTTGTTACTTTAACTATGATGAATTGATACCGGTTTAATTTAATCAGAATGAAAGCAAAGGAGAAGCTGAGTGGTTTACGTATGCCTGAGAACGATAATCCATTGCGTTTACTAATGAGTGCCTGTTTAGCAGGAACGGCTTGCGGATATGATGGATCATCGTATGGCGAATACCCCGGTATTTTAAAACTTTTTAACTATCAAAATGTAAAGATCACAAAGTTCTGCCCCGAAGAATTTTCATTCGGCACTCCCAGGGAAATGTGCGATATACATGGCGGAGACGGATTAGATGTACTGGAGGGACGGGCAAGGGTGCTAACCGAATCGGGTAATGACTGGACGGAAGGAATGATTCGTGCCTCTGAAAAAATGCTTGAGCTGGCAAAGAAAGAGGATATTGAACTTGCAATCATGATGGACATTAGTGCAGCTTGCGGAAGCTGCGTAATATATGATGGTAACAGATTTTCGGAAAATAAGATTTATCAGATAGGAGCGGGAGTTTGTGCCGCGCAATTAATCAGAAACGGGTTTTTGGTTATCAGCCAGCGAGACTTTGCTTCATACGAAATTTTGCTTTCAAAAATTGATTCTGTTTATGTACCCGATTTAACTAAGGTGAACCATAACGAAAGTGAATGGTATAGGAATTATTTTCAGGTGTAAAAGTAGCATTATAACCACTTTGCAATTATGCTTTCTAAAGCCTATATCATGCTTTTTGAGGAACTCGGTTTTAGAATGATTTTCCGGTGACAACTCTGACTAAATCCGAAAAGTTAAGTGATGGTTTTAACAAAGTTATAACCAAATTTCAGGGGCACTGATCATCCGGGATCATAGGTGTTTTCTGAAATGAAATATTATCTTTGAAACCTTCATAGTTCAAAGCAAATTTTAACAATCCCAATTCCAGTTTATGAGATATGTATTCACTCTTAGCCTCTTATTTGTTCTAACATGTTCAACTTACGAGGTTCAGTCAGGCGAAGCCAGATTATTGCGCTTCCCCGCCGTTTCCGGAAATTCAGTTGTCTTCTCTTATGCCGGTGATCTGTATTCAGTTCCCAGAGCAGGAGGCGTTGCGCGAAAAATAACCAGCGATGCGGGTTATGAAATGTTCCCCCGTTTTTCCCCTGATGGTAATACCCTCGCTTTTACCGGTCAGTATGACGGCAATACAGAAATTTATACAATGCCGGCTGATGGGGGCGTTCCTGTTCGGCTTACTTATACTGCAACCCTTGGAAGGGACGATCTGAGCGACAGGATGGGGCCGAATAATATTGCAATGACCTGGCGGGATGACAACAGTATAGTCTACCGTTCCCGAAAAAAATCGTTTAATGATTTTAAGGGGCAATTGTTTGTTGCAAATGTTAAAGGCGGACTAAGTGAAGAACTTCCGTTTTCAGTCGGCGGATTTTGTTCCTATTCGGCCGATAAAAAGCAAATTGCTATCAACCGTGTCTTTCGTGAATTCCGCACCTGGAAATATTATAAAGGTGGTATGGCTGATGATATCTGGATTTTCGATTTCGATTCTAAAAAATGGGACAACATAACCAACAATGTTAATCAGGATATTTTTCCGATGTGGTATGGCGATAAAATTTATTACGCAAGTGACCGCGATCGCACCATGAATCTTTTTGAGTACGATACAAAAACAAAAAAGACAAAAAAAATTACTGATTATACAGAATATGATGTTAAGTTTCCTTCTCTGGGAAGTGATGCAATTGCCTATGAAAACGGCGGATTTATTTATTTATATGACCTGAAAACCGGAAAGAGTTCAAAAGTTGATATCGTCATTAATGATGACATGGATTCAGGAAGAAACCTTTGGGTCGACGCCTCGAAATTTATTATTAACACAGATATTGCAAGTGATGGAAATCGAATTATTCTATCGGCTCGCGGCGATGTGTGGACAGTACCCGTCAAATCGGGGATTACACGTAATCTGACAAAAAGCAATGGAAGTCATGAACGTGATGCAGTATGGAGTCCGGATGGGAAAAGTGTGGCTTATTTAAGCGATGCAAGCGGTGAGACTGAAATTTATACAAGCAGCCAGGACGGATTGCAGGCGCCGAAACAAATCACAAAGAATGGAGATACTTACAAATATTCTCCGGTATGGTCACCAAACAGTAAGCTGATTTTATGGAGCGATAATAAATTGCGTTTATGTTATGTTAATGTTGAAACAGGTGATCAGGTAGTGGTAGATCAGAATAAGACGGGTGAATTCAGTTCATATGAATTTTCACCTGATAATAGCTGGATAGCTTATTCAAAACCCGATGATGACGGAAGATATAAAGTTTACCTGTATAATTTGTCCGATAAAAAATCAACTCCCGTTACCGATGCCTGGTATGAGTCTGATGGCGCTCACTTCAGCGATGATGGTAAATATTTATTTTTCATTAGCAACCGTGATTTTAATCCGGTATACAGCAGCACCGAATGGAACCACTCATACAGCGACATGAGCAAGGTCTATTTTGCCACACTGGCCAAAGCAACTGCAAATCCGCTCGAACCCAAAAACGATGAGGTAAAATCCGAAGAGCCTAAAAAATCTTCATCAGATGATAAGTCAGGCAGCAAGGATAAAAAGGAAGGTGACGCGAAAGCGGATTCAGGCAAAACAACAGTGGTGGATTTAGATGGTATACAAAACAGGATTGTTTCGCTTCCGATTGGTGCTGGTAATTATTGGGGTGTACAATGTGTCGGAAATTCGGTTTACTATGTTTTCAGCTCTTCCAAAACTGAAAAACCCGTTTTGAAACATTTCGATTTAAAAGAAAAAAAGGAAACAGATCTTGGCGCGGTTGACGGGTACGGAATTTCGGGTGACAGAAAGAAAATGTTAATCATTAAAGACAAGAGTAATTATGTGATTGACCTGCCTAAAACAAAACCTGATTTAAGTTCGGCAATAGATCTGTCTAATATGAAAGTGTTTGTTGACAGGAAGACTGAGTGGAAGCAAATATTTGATGAATCCTGGAGACAGATGAGAGACTTCTTCTGGGATCCTACAATGAGCGGAGTAAATTGGGAAGGTATTAAGAAGAAGTATGAAGTGTTTTTGCCATATGTAAATCACAGAATGGACCTGTCGTATATTATCGGTGAAATGATCGGAGAGTTGAGTACGGGTCATGCTTATACAGGTGGCGGGGATAAGCCTTCAGTAAACCGGATTAATTTGGGATTACTCGGGGCTGAACTGAAAAAAGATGAGTCGGGTTATTACAAAATTTCAAAAATACTCAAAGGGGAAAACTGGAGTAAGAACAACCGTTCTCCTTTAACTGAAATAGGAGTGAATGCGAAAGAAGGTGATTTTATTGTCGCGGTGAATGGCGTTTCTACGAAAAGCATGAATGATATTTATGAGTCGCTTGTAAATACTGCCGATAAACAGGTCGAACTTTCTTTAAATGACAAGGCTGCTGAAGAGGGTGCCCGTAAAGTAATTGTTGTTCCGGTTAACAGCGAGTCATCCCTGTACTACTATAACTGGGTGGAGAACAACATCAAAAAGGTTAGCGACGCTACTAATAATGAAGTCGGTTACCTCCATATCCCGAATATGGGAGTGGAAGGTCTGAATGAATTCGTTAAACATTTTTATCCTCAGCTGAAGAAAAAGGCTCTGATCATCGATGACCGAGGAAATGGCGGTGGAAATGTTTCGCCGATGATCATGGAAAGACTGAGCAGGGAACTTTCAATGGTTGTTGTTTCCCGTAATACGGTTCCGAGACAGGATCC
>CAZAON010000022.1:0-43998 GCA_964486655.1 uncultured Flavobacteriales bacterium | reverse complement strand
GGGTTACGGGTTTCGGGTTGGGGGGCTGCTGGTTCGAGGGGCTGCAAGTTCGAAACGATATATTAAGGATTCGTTTCGGGTTACGGGTTTGGGGTTGGGGGGCTGGTGGTTCGGGGGGCTGCTAGTTCGGGGGATATATTATGATACAGTTTCGGGTTTCGAGTTTCGAGTTTCCTCCAAAAAAAATCTTGATCACTAATAATGAGTTACTTCCAATGCAAGTAGAAAATAATTTTGCAACTAAGTTCATGTTGCTCAACCCAAAACCCGTAACCCGAAACACATTATTAATATATCCCTTCAAACATGCATCCCCCCAACCCGAAACCCGAAACAGTAGCCTAATATATCGTTTCGAACCTGCAGCCCCCAACCCGGAACATGATCTTAATATATCGCCCAGAACCTGCAGCCCCCCACCCCCTCCTCGTTTGCTTTTTTTCTCGATTAGTTTACCTTTGCACCCCTCGAAAAAATAACCTAAACATTCTAAAATGGAAATGATTTTATACCTGATTCCGGGAATCGCAATACTGGCACTGATTTACTCATCAATCTTAACTGCCCGAATTTCAAAAGAAGATGCAGGTACAGACAGGATGAAACAAATCGCAGGATATATAGCTGCAGGTGCCATGTCATTTCTGAAAGCCGAGTATAAACTCCTTGCAATATTTGTTGTTATCGTCGGTATATTTCTCTTTGCATCTGCCGATCCGGTCGCTTCATCTCCTCTTATCGTTTTTGCTTTTGTGATCGGAGCTTTCCTTTCCGCATTTGCAGGTTATGTCGGTATGCGTGTCGCGACTAAAGCAAATGTTCGTACCACTAATGCAGCAAGAACAAGTCTTTCAAAAGCATTATATATTTCTTTCTCCGGTGGTTCTGTAATGGGAATCAGCGTTGCCGCTCTCGGTATCCTGGGATTAAGTCTATTATTCATTTTATTCCAGCACTTATTTAATGTGGACAACCAACTTGGAGCTCCACTTAAGAGAGTACTCGAAGTATTAACAGGATTTTCACTCGGTGCTGAAAGTATCGCTTTGTTCGCTCGTGTTGGTGGCGGAATTTTTACAAAGGCTGCCGATGTCGGTGCCGATCTTGTTGGTAAAGTTGAAGCCGGAATTCCGGAAGACGATCCGCGTAACCCTGCCGTTATCGCCGATAACGTGGGTGATAACGTTGGTGATGTTGCCGGAATGGGTGCCGATCTTTTCGGTTCTTATGTAAGTACTGTATTAGCTACAATGGTTCTCGGAGCTTCTGTTACTATTGCGGCCGGCGAAGATCAGTTTCACGGAATGTCAGCCGTTGTTCTTCCGCTTGTTCTTGCCATCGTCGGATTAGTATTCTCTGTCGTCGGTACATGGTTCGTTCGCATAAAAGAAAACGGTAATCCGCAAGCTGCCTTAAACAAAGGCAACTGGGGTGCAATCATACTTACTGCCATCGCATCGTATTTCGTAATCGACATGATGCTTCCCGCAACTTTTCAGATCAAAGGCGAAACGTTTACAAGTTTTAATGTATTCTCTACTGTCGTTATCGGACTTATCGTCGGAGCATTGATGAGTATCATTACTGAATTCTATTGTTCAATGGGTAAAAATCCGGTACAGACTATCGCAAGACAATCCATATCAGGTGCTGCAACAAATATCATCAGCGGATTAAGCGTAGGTATGATCAGCACTGCATTACCGATTCTCGTTCTTGCCGGCGGTATCATTGTTTCATATAGTGTAGCCGGAATTTACGGTGTGGCAATCGCCGCATCAGGTATGATGGCAACAACGGGTATTCAGCTTGCAATCGACGCCTTCGGTCCGATCGCCGATAACGCCGGTGGTATTGCAGAAATGAGTCACCTACCAAAAGAAGTTCGTGAGAAAACAGATATCTTAGATACAGTCGGTAACACAACAGCGGCTATCGGAAAAGGATTCGCTATTGCATCTGCAGCACTTACATCACTCGCTCTCTTCGCGGCGTTTAAAGAAATTACAGGTATTGAAGTAATCGATATTTCGAATGCAAAAGTTCTGGCCGGATTATTCATAGGCGGAATGATACCTTTCCTCTTCTCTGCTCTTGCCATGCGTGCGGTCGGACAGGCAGCCAACTCAATGGTCGTCGAAGTTCGCCGTCAGTTCCGCGAGATCGCCGGACTGTTAGAAGGCAAAGAAGGTGTCGCACCTGATTATGATAAGTGTATTCAGATTTCAACTTCCGCTGCATTGCGCCTGATGTTACTTCCGGGTGTACTTGCTATCGCCACTCCTATTATCATCGGTTTCGGATTCGGTGCCGATGGTGCACAGGTACTTGCGTCGGTGATGGCAGGTGTAGCAGTTAGCGGTGTGTTAATGGCTATCTTCCAGAGTAATGCCGGTGGCGCCTGGGATAATGCAAAGAAAAGTTTTGAAAAAGGTGTTGAGATAAACGGTCAGATGTATTACAAAGGAAGCGAGCCGCATAAAGCTGCCGTTACCGGTGATACAGTTGGTGATCCGTTCAAAGATACTTCAGGTCCGTCTATGAACATCCTCATCAAACTTACCGCAATCGTTTCTCTTGTAATCGCTCCGCTTTTACAGAAACCTGCACATACAAATGTTGAGCCTGTCGGTAAAAATCAGATTGAGATGTCTGCTCCTGCTCCGGTTGTAGCGACAGTTGTTCATCCGTAATGATTTTACGCAGGACGAAGTTATTGCGTGTTGACGTGGTAGCTTAACATGAAGGGTGGAATGCGCGATAAACTTCGCCCAACGGAAGAAAAAATAACAACGGAGAAACGGAATTAACTGAGAGAAACAGAAATTTTCATTTGCGACATCCGTGAAATCTGTGGCTATAAAATTAAATTCTCTCTACTGTTACAAAAGAATAATCAAATTCATTTTTTTCATCGGAGGAGAATTCATGTCTTTCAATTTCTTTCCATTCGCCTTCGTTCAATGCCGGAAAAAAAGTATCCCCATCAATTTTCGTATGCACTTTTGTCAAATAAATTTTTTCAACTTTAGGAAGAGCTTCTGCAAACACCTTACCTCCTCCGAAAATAAAAACCTCACTATCATTTGCAGCAACTTTTAAAGCTTCATCGAGTGAATGAACTATGATTGCGCCTTCTGCGGAAAAATTTCTATCACGGGTAATTACAACATTCTGTCTGCCCGGCAATGGACGACCCAGACTCTCCCACGTCCTTCTTCCCATGATAATGTGATGACCCATCGTAAGTCCTTTCAACCGTTTGAGATCGGCCGAAAGTCTCCAGGGCAAGCCGTTATCCCTGCCTATGACATTATTCTCCGAAAGTGCGACGATGATTGAAAGCATAAAATCAGATTGCTACTGCTCCTTTTATATGTGGATGCGGATCGTAATTCACGATCTTCATATCGTCATATGTAAAATCAAAAATGCTTTTCACGGCCGGATTCAATTCAAGCTGCGGCAATGGACGCGGATCTCTTGTAAGCTGAAGATTCACCTGCTCAAAGTGATTGCTGTAAATGTGTGCATCACCAAGAGTATGAACGAATGTTCCCGGTTTCAGATTACACACCTGCGCGACCATCATCGTGAAAGCCGCATAACTGGCTATGTTGAAGGGTACGCCTAAAAATATATCCGCGCTTCGCTGATAGAGCTGGCAGGATAATCTTCCGTCTGCCACATAAAACTGAAAAAATGCATGACACGGAGGAAGTTTCATCTTATCGATTTCACCGACATTCCATGCGCTCACAATCAGGCGACGCGAATCCGGATTCTTCTTTATCTGCTCGATAACATTCGATAGCTGATCAATCGTGCGTCCATCCGTTGTCTTCCATGCTCTCCATTGTGAACCGTAAACCGGACCGAGCTCACCGTTTTCATCAGCCCACTCATCCCAGATCGAAACACCATTATCCTTCAGGTATTTTATGTTTGTATCACCCTTAATGAACCAAAGCAGTTCATGAAAAATGGAACGTGTATGTAATTTTTTTGTGGTAAGTAACGGGAAACCCTTTTGTAAATCAAAATGCATCTGGTAGCCAAAAACACTTTTAGTGCCGGTTCCGGTACGGTCGCTTTTTTCAGTCCCGCTCTTCATTACGTGTTGCAGAAGATCAAGGTATTGCTTCATGTATTCTTTATTGATCCGGCAAAAATAGAAACAATTAGCCCTGAGCCGATTGTTGTTCAAATATAAATAAAGTATATTTCGAGACATTTAAATAACCTTATCTATGGGATTGAAATTCAGGCTTACCATAACGAGTTTTTTGCAATTTTTTATCTGGGGATCTTGGTTGATAACTATCTCTGCTTACTGGTTTCAAAACAAAGGCTGGTCGGGTTCCGACTTCGGGGAGTTATTCTCGACCCTGGGTATTTCTTCCATTATCATGCCTCCGCTTATCGGAATCATTGCCGATAAATGGATGAATGGCGAAAAGCTGCTCGGACTTTTACACATACTTGGCAGCATTGTCCTTTTTTGTCTGCCTATGGTTGATGACCCAAAGACCATTTACTGGGTAATGCTATTGAACATGATGTGTTACATGCCGACAATTTCTCTGTCGAATGCGGTTTCATACTCCATATTGAAGGAGGCTAAGTTTGATGTGGTAAAGGTTTTCCCTCCAATAAGAGTTTGGGGAACAGTTGGATTTATTGTCGCTATGTGGACCGTTAGTTTGCTGCATCAGGAAACTACTGCCGTTCAATTCTACATCGCATCGGCAGCCTCACTTACATTGGGAATTTATTCTTTCACATTACCTGCATGCAGACCACAGCAGGGGACAGATAAGAAGAGCATACTTGAAAAATTAGGACTGGAAGCCATCAGTCTTTTCCGTCAGTATAAAATGATCATGTTCTTTTTCTTCGCCATGCTTCTGGGCGCGGCATTGCAGTTAACAAATATGTATGGCGACACTTTTTTACATGACTTCAAACTGATACCGGAATTTGCCGAGACATTAACGGTAAAATATCCGGCCATCATTATGTCTATCTCACAGATTTCAGAAACGCTTTTCATACTTACGATTCCGTTTTTCCTAAGCAAATTCGGAATCAAAAATGTGATGCTGTTCAGCATGATTGCCTGGGTGCTCCGGTTCGGACTCTTCGCTTATGGCGATCCGGGTGCGGGTCTGTGGATGATTGTACTTTCTTGTATCGTGTACGGAATGGCATTCGACTTCTTCAACATCTCCGGCTCACTTTTTGTCGAAACTGAAACGAGTCCGAAAATAAGAGCAAGTGCCCAGGGACTTTTCATGATGATGACGAACGGACTAGGAGCTTTTTTCGGAAGTAAAATCAGCGGATGGCTGATAGACACTTTTTATACAGGAGAAAATGGAACAAAGGACTGGCATAGCATCTGGCTGACATTCGCGATTTATGCGCTTGTAGTTTCAGTTTTATTCGCAGTTCTGTTCAAACACAAACACAAACAGGTTCCAATTCCTGCTCACTAAAAAAGCAAAATTTAAAGCCGGGAAGTTACTTGTTCAACTAGGCAAAAAAACTTCGACTTGAACGATATTCGTAATTTGTAAATCTTAATTTGTAATTGTTAAGAAGTCTGCCTCTTATTCAACTCATCCCTGATTCTCCCCGCCTTCTCATACGCCTCTTCATCAATGGCACGCTTAAGCATTTCCTTTAATTCATCGGTGCTTGCAGCGCTTAATTCTTTTTCGGAAAGTTTTGTAACAGGTGGTCGTTCAACATGCTCTTCGATTGCTTCAAGGGGAGCATTGTCTTCGAGAACGATGCCGGCAGAAGAAAGAATAAATTCGTACGTATAAATCGGACAACCGAAACGAACGGCAATAGCAATGGCATCACTTGTACGTGCATCGATTTCCATTTTCTTGTCGCCGTTATTGCAAATAAGCTTTGCATAAAAAACTCCTTCGAGGAGATTGAAAATGATGACCTCTTCCACTTCGATATCGAATGACTGGGCGAGGCTTTTGAAAAGATCGTGTGTAAGCGGACGAGTCGGAGTCATGTTTTCGAGTTCGATGGCTATTGCCTGAGCCTCGAAAGCTCCAATGATAATTGGTAATCTTCGTTTACCTTTTTCTTCACCAAGAACGAGAGCATAGGCTCCGGACTGTGTCTGGCTGTACGATAATCCGATTATCTCGAGTTTAATTTTTTTCATGGTACTGAATTTCCCTATGTACTTTCTCTCCTTATAGAAGAAATTAAAAAAATATTTAAGTCAGACAGAAAAGATAATCAGTTTTGATTTTCTTTAAATGTTTTAGCGGCTTTAATCAGTGCCGGAACAACTTCCATGGCGTCACCGACAATGCCATAATCGGCCGATTTGAAGAACGGCGCTTCAGGATCTTTATTGATAACAACGATAACTTTCGATGAGCTGATACCGGCCAGGTGCTGGATGGCACCGCTGATACCTACAGCGATGTACAGGTTCGGACTAATGGCAATACCGGTCTGACCAACGTGTTCCGAATGTGGTCTCCATCCTGCGTCCGATACAGGTTTGCTGCATGCGGTCGCGGCTCCGAGAATATTGGCAAGCTCTTCAATGATTCCCCAGTTTTCAGGCCCCTTCATTCCACGGCCTGCAGAAACAACGAGCTCTGCTTCTGGTAATGAAATCTTGTCGGTCGAACGAACGGTTTCAACAACTTTCGCCTGTAAATCTTTTGCAGGAATCTGTACGCTGAACGCTTCAATTTTCGGATCAACCGGAGATGGAACTACTTTATATGAATTCGGCAGCATGCTGATGACTTTATTGTCGGACAGCATTTCAGTATAAGAATAAGCCTTGCCTGAATAAGCATTCTTCTTAACGATGAATGACTGATCCATTGCCGGAAGATCGATGACATTTTCTGCCAGTCCGGCGTCAAGTTTTACCGCAACACGAGGAGCAATGGTCTTACCGGTAAATCCGGCAGTCATTGTAACAACTTTCGCATTAACGCTTTTCGCAGCCTCCGCAATAACAGTTGCATATGGCTGTGAATTGATAGCCGAAAGTTCGGGTGTATTTACACTGAGAATTCTCTCTGCGCCGTATTGAGCGGCTTTTTTCAATTCATCATCCGACACATTGCCGATAGATAAAGCGACAAGCGGCAGATTCAGTTTTGAAGCGATTACTTTTGAGAAACTAATGATTTCAAAAGCGGATTTCTTAAAGCGACCCTGGGTATTTTCTATGAAAACGAGTACTGACATGTGTTTCTCAGATAATTTTTTTCTCTTCTCTTAACAATTCAAATAGTTTTCCTGACTGATCAGCCGGAATCATTTTAACGGCGCTTCTCGGAGAAGGCTTGTCGTATGAAGTAACTTTGACCTTTGCATCAACGCCAACCGGTTCCAGCACTGTAAGAGGTTTTGTACGGGCAGACATGATTCCACGCATGTTTGGAATTTTCCATTCAGCCATTCCTTCCGATGCTCCGGCGATGAATGGAAGCGGACTTGTAATTACTTCTTTCCCGCCTTCAATTTCGCAATCCAGTGTCGCATTCGTCCCTGTTAAGGTAAGACTTTTCGCGAAAAGAAAACATGGCATTTCCAAAAGTTCCGCAAGCATGACGGGCATACTTGAACCATTGTAGTCGCTTGACTCTCTTCCGCATAATATCAGATCGAACGGATTTTTTTTTACGTAATCAGCAATCTGTTTCGCAACGAAATATGAATCACGAGGCGCACTGTTTATTCTGACTGCATCATTCGCGCCGATAGCCAATGCCTTCCTGATCACAGGCTCGGTAGTAGCATCTCCGACGTTTATAACAGTTACGGTAGAGTTGTCGGCAGCGGCCAGGTCGAGAGCTTTCGAAAGAGCATACTCGTCGTAGGGATTGAGAATAAAAGTTACTCCGGCCGGATTCAGTTCCTTGTTATCTGCAGAGAAATTAATCTTTGCAGTTGTGTCGGGCACGCTGGAGATACAAACGAGAAATTTCATTGTGTTAAAATGTTACTGCGGATGAGCGCACTTATACATGAAATACGGAAATTTGTTTGATATAAATGCATTTTCCGTTATTGCGGCGCGAAGATATACAAATAATTGTCGAAATTCCTGTAAAAACAAAACATGTCGACCCGATTAGAGCTTTTAAAAGTGTATTTAAATGATGATCCTGATGATAGTTTTCTGAAGTATGCAATAGCCATGGAATATCTAGCCGTAAACGATCATCAGGCAGCATTGGAACATTTAAGTAGCCTGCTGAATGATGACCCGGATTACCTGGCTGCTTATTATATGGCAGGCAAATCGGCCGAAAATTTAAACCAGCTTCCCCTGGCAAGAAATTTCTATGAAATCGGAATTTCAGTAGCTCATTCCCAAAAAGACATGCATACATTATCCGAATTGAAATCCGCTCTGGATCAGCTTGATGCGTAGAGATTTTGTAAATGTTTACATATAATATAAACCAAGGCGAATAGTTTCTCCCAACCCAAAACCCGAAACCCTTCTCTCAAGACTCCCCAAAATGGTGAAGGCAAGACTCAAGACTATCTACTATATTTGCCCGACTTATGAAAGAATTACAATTCCGTGAAGCCCTGCGTGAGGCAATGTCTGAAGAGATGCGTCGTGATGGCCGTGTTTTTTTAATGGGCGAAGAAGTAGCTCAGTATAATGGAGCATACAAAGTCAGCCAGGGAATGCTCGAAGAATTTGGCGACAAAAGAATTATAGATACACCGATCGCTGAATTGGGATTTGCAGGAATCGGTGTTGGTGCAGCGATGAATGGGTTGCGTCCGATTATCGAATTCATGACTTTCAACTTTTCTCTTGTTGCAATCGACCAGGTGATTAACTCAGCCGCGAAAATGATGAGTATGAGTGGTGGCCAGTTCCAGGTGCCGATTGTTTTTCGAGGACCGACAGCTTCGGCCGGAATGCTCAGCTCACAACATTCGCAGGCATTCGAAAACTGGTATGCAAACTGTCCCGGACTAAAAGTAGTCGTGCCAAGCAATCCCGCCGATGCAAAAGGACTTTTGAAATCTGCCATTCGCGATGACGATCCTGTCATTTTCATGGAGAGCGAACAGATGTACGGCGATAAGGGAATGGTTCCCGAGGGTGAATATTTGATACCGATCGGTTCTGCAAATGTTGTAAAATCCGGAACTGACGTCACCATAGTTTCATTCGGCAAAATGATGAAAATCGCTTTGAAGTCAGCCGAAGAACTTGCCAATGAAAGTATTAACGCCGAGGTAATTGACTTACGTTCTGTAAGACCGATAGATTATGCAACCGTTATCAATTCAGTAAAGAAGACAAATCGTCTGGTCATAGTTGAAGAATCATGGCCTCTTGCATCAATTGCATCTGAAATCGCATTTAAAGTTCAGCGTGACGCATTCGATTATCTTGATGCTCCTGTACTTAGGGTTATGGGAGGAGATGTTCCTCTTCCTTATGCTCCGACACTGATTGAAGCCTATTTACCAAACCCTGCACGTGTGGTAAAAGCGGTAAAAGAGGTTATGTACCTGAATAAGTAAAAATCTGTAAAATATTTATTGCTAATTTGAACTGAAAAGTCTGATTACCGATCAGTTAGACAGATATTCCGGAAAAAACCCTTTCTTTTCCCTACCTTCGCCGGCTAAACATAAATAATGATTTCATTTCCAGAATTGGGAGTTGGCGAAAGTGTATTAAAAGCTATCGAAGAACTCGGTTTTAAAGAACCTACTCCCGTACAACAACAAGCAATCCCCGTATTATTAAAAAATGACCGCGATTTTATAGGATTAGCACAAACAGGAACAGGCAAGACAGCAGCATTCGGGATTCCTCTGTTAGAATTAATTGACTCAAAGTCAACAGTTACACAGGCTCTGATATTAGCACCAACCCGCGAACTTTGCGTTCAAATTTCCAAAGACCTTGTTAACTACAGCAAATACAGCAGGGCAATTAACGTAACACCGGTTTATGGTGGGGCGAGTATTTCTACTCAGATTCGTCAGATTAAAAAAGGCAGTCAGATCGTTGTTGCAACTCCCGGCCGGTTAATCGACCTGATTGAAAGAGGAGCGGTAACGATGAGTAATATCCGCTTTTGCGTTCTTGACGAGGCCGATGAAATGCTGAACATGGGATTCCAGGAAGATATTGATGAAATATTAAGCCACATGCCCAAGCAGAGAAGAGTTTGGCTTTTCTCAGCAACAATGCCGCAGGAAGTTCGGACTATTGCCAGCCGCTACATGTCGAATCCTTTCGAATTAACGGTCGGAAGAAAGAACGAAGGCGCGGAGAACATGGAACACTTTTATTATGTGATTCATGAAAAAGACCGTTACCAGGCTTTAAGAAGAATATTGGATTCTATTCCTGAAGTATTCGGAATAATTTTCTGCCGAACTAAAATGGAGACGCAACATGTGGCTGAAAACCTTGCGAAAGACGGTTACAATTCGGATTCATTACACGGAGACCTTGCACAGGCACAGCGGGATAAAGTTATGGCACGATACCGCAGTCATAACCTGAATGTTCTCGTTGCAACAGATGTTGCCGCAAGAGGAATCGATGTGAACGATATCACACACGTGATACATTATAACCTTCCCGATGAACCGGAAAGTTATACTCACAGAAGCGGGCGAACAGCACGTGCGGGTAAATCGGGTGTATCACTGGCTCTGGCCAATACCCGTGAAATCGAAAAAGTTAAGTTTATTGAGAGAAAGATCAACAAAAAGATATCACTTGCCCGGATTCCGGATGCGGTGACAATTGGTGAACAACAATTAATGAGCCTTGTTAAAAAAATTCATCATGTCAAGGTAAATGAGTCGGGAATTTCTAAGTACCTTCAACCTGTATTCGATGAATTTCAGGACCTGAGTAAAGAAGAACTGATTAAGAGAATGGTGAGTATTGAATTCAACCGTTTTCTTGATTCATACAGAAATGCGCCGGATCTGAATGTTGATATTGCTCATCAGGGCAAGACTCACAACGGATACAGGAATAATGCACCACGTTTGTTCATTAATCTTGGCTCGATGGACGGACTGAATGATGCATCAATGGCGAAACTGGTTGCTGATGTAACCGGAATCAGCAAAGACGAAATTGGCAGAGTTGATGTCAAAGGCGTTTATTCATTTATTGATCTTCCTGAAAATCTTTTACCGAAAGCAATGGAAGCTTTCATGGGTGAAGTTTATCAGGGAAGAAAAGTAAGAACCGAATTATCGGGTAAAGAACCATCAAGAGGCGGACGAAGCGGAAGCGGTGGCGGAGGTGGTTTTCGAAAGAAAGGTTCCTGGAAAGAAAAGCCAGCTTCCTCCTCCAGAGGAAAAAGTGAAAGATCATCCGGTGGCAGAGGATGGAGTGAAAAAAGTCCGGGCAGAAATTCGGACCGGAAAAAGAAAAGCTGGTAACAGAATATCGAAAGATCCTATTTCGTTAACGGCAGTATTAAACTTAAAGATTAAAAAATGGCAGGAATAAAATTTAACGGGAACAGTTCGGCATTCTATACAGATTTAAAAAGCAGAGTCGAAGGATATTTCCAGGAACATAAAATAGATCCGCACGGAAATATTAAAATATACCTGAAGTCGGCATTTTATATTTTATCATTTATAGCCTGTTATATTGTTCTGGTTTTCTTCACACCTTCTCCCCTGTTTGCCATATTATTGACAATCGTGTTCGGACTGCTCACAGCCGGAATAGGTTTCAATGTGATGCACGATGGCGGACATGGCAGTTATTCCCCGAAAAAATCAGTCAATAAAATCGCTGCTTTATCGCTCAACTTTTTAGGCGGTAGTTCTTACCTGTGGAATATCAAACACAACATGATTCATCATACGTTTACGAATATCGACGGACATGATGATGATATTTTGAACGAACCTTTTCTTCGCCTGTGCGATACACAAAAGAAAAGATGGTATCACAGGTTTCAGCACATCTATTGGGTGTTTATATATGGTATAATGTATTTTGCCTGGATATTCGCGCTGGACATCATGAAATATTTCAGAAGAAGTATAGCGGCAAAAGATAATATTCAGTTCAGCTTCATGACTCACGTGGGTTTCTGGATAACTAAATTATCGTTTGTAGGTTTATTCATTGTGCTTCCGCTTCAATATATGAGCTGGACTTCTTTCCTGATAGGATTCGCTGTATGGGTTTACACGGTAGGATTGGTTACCAGTGTGGTATTTCAACTAGCGCATGCTGTTGAAGAAACAAACTTCATTAAAGCTGAACCTGTTTTGGAAAATGACTGGGCAGTTCACCAGGTATTGACTACGGCAAACTTTGGCTCGAGGAGCAAACTTCTGTCTTTTTTAACAGGCGGACTAAATCAACAAGTGGAACATCACTTATTCCCGCGTATATCACATGTGCATTATCCAAAGTTGAGTCTGATAGTAAAAGAAACCTGTGAGAAACACGGACTAAAATATCTTGAGCAGCCCACTTTTGTGCACGCATTATGGTCGCATGTGAGGTTTTTGTACAGACTGGGTCACGCTTAAGTAAAAACATTTTCGACTTAGGTATTTTTCTTCATCAAGACATTGTAATGATTCTGTAAAATAAAGACAGAATCATTTTTTAACGAACTAATGTAATTCGCCCGGTGCTTTCATAATCACCGGATTTTATCAGGTAGGTATAAACTCCTTCCTGAGCCTGTTTATCTCCTGAATTTCCATTCCAGATAACCTGCTCATCACTGCTTTTGAAAACTAAATTTCCCCAGCGATCATAAATGAAAAACTGAAAACTGTCGCACTGATTTTTCGAAACAATTTCGAATCTATCATTAAGTCCGTCTCCATTCGGAGTAAAACAATTAGGAATATAAAATACTGGCTGATTAATACCTTCTGCATTGACAGACAGAGATGCTGTGTCTGCACACAAAGTACCTCTGTTAATACATAATGTAACGGAGTATTCGCCGGCTGCACTATAAGAATGAACGGGATTTATTTCCTGACTTGTTATTCCGTCGCCGAAATCCCAAAAGAGAGAAAATGCATTTTGTGATTGATCGGTAAAATGAATTGCACTTTCACAAACAGGTTGATCAAACTTAAAAGCACTCGTCCCCGGCAAAAAATTATTTGGAACAATTTGAATGAGTGTATCAGAACCACATTGATTTATTGCGATTAATCTGACTGTATAAGTGCCCGAATCACTATAAACGTGCTGAGGGTTGATGGCATTGGATGTATTTAAATCACCAAAATCCCATATATAAGAAGTTGCGTTGAGAGATTGATTCATGAAGGTTACTTTATTAGAGCAGCTCAATTGATTTATTGAAAATTGCGAAACAGCCATTGGAGCTGAAAGCAGATTCAGATTTTGTAAAAATGTATCCGTACCACACACTCCGGTTGCAAAGAATCTTACAGTATAGCCTCCATGAGTCAGATAAGTATGAGTTGCCGAAAGTGCAGTATCGGTATTACCATCGCCAAAATCCCAGAGATAAGAAATAGTGTTTGCAACCTGAGCCGTAACGTTTATGGTTTGTGCGCAATTCTGCTGAATAACTGAGGCAGATATAACAGGTTGCGAAACCGGATTTATTAAAATTGTCTGGGAGAGAGTATCAATGCCACAACTATTTGCAGCGAGTAAGATAACGGTATAATTTCCAGCATTTATATATGTATGAACAGGACTAGCTGTTGTGTCTGAATAACCATCACCGAAATGCCATTCGAAAGATGAACTGTTTAAAGAAGTATTATTGAAATTTATTGTGAGCGAACAATTAATTTGTGATTGTGTAAATGAAGCACCGGGATTCAACCCTGAAAATATACTAATTGAATCTGCTACCGAATCGGTTCCGCAATTGTTTGATGTATATAAAGTAACGATATAAGTTCCCGGTAAATTAAAAGTGTGAGTAGGATTAACAGATGTATCAATGGGACTACCATCCCCAAAATTCCACAGGTATGTATTTCCGTTTTGAGATTGATTGGTAAATGAGACATTTCCATTACAAGTACTTCCTGAAAAACTAAATGATGAAGTAGGAATTATACCTGAAATATGAATTATGACTTGCGCAGTATCACACATACATGTCGCGTCAACAATTTCATAAATAAGTGTGTCGGTAACACCACATATTCCATTATTGGCCGTATATGAAATCTGTCCGCCACTGATTGTTGCTGTTCCATATGCCGGTTGTGACACGATTGAAGTGAGCGTTAATAAATCGCCTTGCGGATCAAAATCATTCACCAGAACATTTATGTTAACCGTGGCAGATGCAGCAATGGTTAAAGTATCAAGATTTGCGGATGGAGCTTCGGGAACCTGTAAAAATTCGGGAAACCGTCTTACTTCACCGTTAAAGTTTCCGGGATTTGTAATTGTAGAATATCCGCAAGCATTTCCTACTGCTGTAAGATTCGCATCAGTCATTTTAGCTAATGGGTCAGGATCATTGAAAGTGTGAATGAAATAGGTTATACCATCAGGACCTGTTTTCACATCATGAGCCCAACAGCAGGTATTCATATTTGTCCATGTTGAATTATTCAGATCATACTGCCAAAGGACTCCAGCTCCTACTCCAACTGATAGTCCGGCATAAATTTTTGAACCATCAGGAGAAAAATTTCCAACAACAGCATTTAATATTCCGGAATATAATTGTTGTTCATTTGCTAAAACACCTGTGGATGGATCGAAATCAAATAAGCTGACTTTAATATTATCTTCACCCATATTCACCAGCTTTTGAGTAGCTGAATTATATTCCATGGTCCAGCTTCTGCCGGAGTTTGAGAAATTATATATTACAGGTCCGGTGAATCCTCCGGGTGTTATTTCATAAACATGATATGTTGCAGTATTGTACAGATGTCCGATAAGCCACAGATTATTGCTATTAGATTTCGGAACAATTCTCATCGCCTGATGATAATCAGGTCCGCCAATCAATTGATTCTTTATTGTTACCTGGCCAAGCGGATTAGTGCTAAAATCCACAATTGAATAATAGAAGCTGCCAGGAGTATTGTCCCATGATGAATTTGAAATAATATAATATTGATTGCAGGTACCCGGAACTTTACAAATCTGAACACATTGGGATCCCGACATATGTGATAACATTCCGGAACCATTTGGCATTAGATTATGATTACTATCAAAAACTTCCCGGCCATCAGTATAAAAAAGCAAAAGTCCGGTACATGGATCAGTTGCAACGGCACAACCTTCAAAACCTGCTGTTAAGTGTTTATTGGAGAGTTTTATTGGTTGATTCTGATTATCAAAGAAAATCCCATCAGTTCCTGTTCCAAAATACCAGTATTTATCCTGCTTTTGGCTAAAACCATGTATTGTAAAAAATAAAAAAGTTAAAACACTTACGATTTTCATTCTAAGAGAAAAACGAAAATAATACCTTTTTATCAATCTTCAAAGCATTGAATTTCAACAAAATTTAAAAGAATTGTCAAAAAAAGTATCTAAAAATTCACAAAAAATTACCGATATCTTACAAAATGATACTTTTTAGCAACAAACCCCCTAAAAAATAGTACAACTGTTGAAAAAAATATACTTTTTTTCTTGACACCCCCCTGTTTTTTAACATACATTTGAAAAAAATTATAAAAACCATAACAATAGTAACATGAGCAATATCCGTTTCAGGGCATTAGAAATTGCCCAAAGCAGGCCAGCGGTGAAGGTAACGACGCCATCGTCTAAAGTTTCCGATTACTACGGCACAAACGTATTTAACCGTGAAGCAATGCAGAAATTTTTGCAGCGTGATGCTTATAAAGCTGTAATGGCAGCAATTGAGCATGGCGAGCAAATTGACCGTAAGATGGCCGACCAGGTTGCATTGGGAATGAGAGACTGGGCCAGTTCAAAAGGAGCTACACACTATACACACTGGTTTCAGCCGTTAACCGGACTTACTGCCGAGAAGCATGATTCGTTCTTTGAATTAAGCGACGGTAAAGCAATAGAACATTTCTCAGGAAACGCACTCGCTCAGCAAGAGCCTGATGCGTCAAGCTTTCCGAGTGGAGGAATCAGAAATACATTTGAAGCGCGTGGTTATACAGCATGGGACCCGAGTTCCCCCGCATTTATTATGGACTTTTCAGGTGGTAAGACACTTTGCATTCCGACCATCTTCGTATCCTACACAGGAGAGACGCTTGATTATAAAGCACCGTTGTTAAAGGCATTGCATATCCTCGATAAGGCCGCAGTCGAAGTCTGTCAGTATTTCGATAAAGACATAACAAAGGTATTCGCAACATTAGGTGTTGAACAGGAATATTTCCTTGTTGACACTGCATTGCTGAATTCACGTCCCGACCTGATGATTACCGGCCGCACATTATTCGGTCATTCACCTGCAAAAGGACAGCAGTTAGAAGATCATTATTTCGGATCAATTCCTGAACGCGTTTATGCATTCATGCTCGATTTCGAAACTGAATCATACAAGCTCGGCATTCCGCTCAAGACCCGTCATAATGAAGTTGCGCCAAGTCAGTTCGAATGCGCACCGGTATTCGAAGAAATCAACCTCGCTGTTGACCACAACGCATTACTGATGGATGTTATGGACAAAGTTGCAAGACGCCATAATTTCAAAGTGCTGTTGCATGAAAAACCATATGCCGGAATTAACGGTAGCGGGAAGCATAATAACTGGAGCCTGAGCACAAATACAGGAAAGAACCTATTGTCGCCTGGAAGTACTCCGAAAAGCAACCTGATGTTCCTCACATTTTTTGTGAATACAATTCAGGCCGTATTTAAACATGCCGACCTGCTTCGTGCAAGTATTGCATCTGCAAGTAACGACCACCGCCTCGGAGCAAATGAAGCGCCGCCTGCAATCATGTCAATATTCCTGGGCGCACAGCTGACCAGAGTCATGGATGAGATTGTTCAATCGGTTCACGACAAGAAAATGTCGCCCGATGAGAAAACCGCATTAAAACTGAATATCGGAAAGATCCCGGAAATATTACTGGACAATACAGATCGCAACCGTACTTCGCCTTTCGCATTCACCGGAAATAAATTTGAGTTCCGTGCAGTTGGCTCTTCGGCAAATTGTTCGAATGCGATGATGGTACTTAATACCATTGTTGCCAATCAGCTAACTGAATTTAAAAAGGAAGTTGATGCGCTTATCGAGAAAGGATCAAAGAAAGACGAAGCTATCCTCAAAGTACTTCGCCAGTATATTGTTGAATCGGCGAACATTCGTTTCGAAGGTAACGGTTACAGCGATGAATGGGTGAAAGAGGCGAAACGCCGCGGACTTTCAAACATTCAGACAACTCCATTGGCTCTTGACGCCTATGTCACTAAAAGCTCTTTAAAGTTGTTCGAAGAGATGAATATTTTCAGTCACAGAGAAGCTGAAGCGCGCCATGAAATCATGCTTGAAGCATATATCAAGAAAATACAAATTGAATCGCGTGTAATGGGTGACTTAGTTGTCAACCACATACTTCCTGCCGCTTTGAAATACCAGACACAATTGGCACAAAATGCGGGAGCCATGGCCGCAATCAACATGAATGCGGATATGACTCAGCTCGATACCATCAAGTCTATCAGCAATCATATGAATAACATTCGCGGAAAAGCCGCCGAAATGATCGAAGCCAGAAAGAAGGCTAATAAGATCGAAAGCATTCGCGATAAAGCAATTGCATATTGCGATACGGTTAAACCGTACTTCGATGTTATCCGAGAACATGTTGATAAACTGGAAATGATTATCGACGATGAACTCTGGCCGATTGCAAAGTATCGTGAGTTGGTTTCAATACGTTAATTAGTACAAAGTACAAGGTACTAAGAATGATAAGATAAAAGAGTGTCAGAAATGGCACTCTTTTTTTTACACATTTACAACAAATGTTAGTTTATAAGTTTTTGAAAATCTATTATAGAACCGTTAAACGCAATAAGTTATACTTTGTACTTTGTACATGGTACTTATTACTTGGTACAATACAAAATTCTTGTTTTCTTTGCGTAAGAGTGAGAAAAAATTCTCCTTTCGCCACAACCGGATAAAAATGAAAATTATTAAGGTCTGTTTTTCAATCGTATTTTTCTTCATCGCAACAACTTCTTTCGCACAACGCCCGGCCGTAGCTCAGGCTGAGCTTGCTTATGCAAAAGGAGACTACTATGATGCCGCAACGCTTTACAAGAAAGCCTTTTCAAAAGAAAAGAACAAAGTAAAACGTGCTGAATTCATTTTCATGGTTGCAGAATCGTATCGCATGACGAATGATTATAAAAATCAGGAAGTCTGGTATGCAAAGGCCGTAAAAGCCAGTCCCAAAAACGCCATGGCAATTCTCAGGTATGCCGACGCCCTCAAGATGGGAGGAAAATACCCTGAAGCAATTGTCCAGTACAACAATTATAAAAAGCTGAATGACTCTGATCCGCTTGCAGATCTGGGTGTTCAGTCATGCGAACAGGCTCAGAAATGGAGAGACAAGCCCGTAAGATACAGGATCGAAAATGTTGCCGCCATTAACACCAAATATTCCGATTTTGGAGTGACCTATTCGAATAAGGATCATCGTCATATCATCTTCAGCTCTGCCCGTCAGGAAGCTATTGGTAAAAATAACGATGGCTGGACAGGGGAAAAATTCCAGGATATGTTCGAGGCAGCCGTTGACAAAAAAGGTAAATGGAGCAGCCCGAAACCATTATTGGAACCAATCAATTCAAATGCAAGTGAGGGTGGTACTGCAATGGATGCAAAAGGGCAGGATTTATATTTTACCCGCTGTGAAACGGAAAAAGGCAAAATTGGCGTCTGTGATATTTACTTTACCAAAAGAAAAGGTGCTACCTGGGAAGATCCAAAAGTGGTATTACTAGCTCCGGATAGTTTTACTGTTGGCCATCCTTCTCTTTCGGCTGACGAACAGACGATTTACTTTTCATCGGATATGCCCGGCGGATTTGGCGGCAAGGATATCTGGATAACGAGATGGGATAAGAAAACAAAATATTGGGGAACTCCCGTAAATGCCGGTGATAAAATCAATACCGAACTGGATGAACTTTTTCCGTATATCACATCTGACAGCGTATTGTATTTTTCTTCGAGAGGTCATGTCGGGATGGGCGGACTTGATGTTTTCATGTCTAAATATTCAAACGGAACATTCGAAGAACCCGTTAACATGAAATACCCCGTTAACTCTTCGCATGATGATTTTGCTTTTATAATAGACGAAATATCGGGAGACCGTGGCTTCCTTAGTTCCGACCGCGAAGGCGGAAAAGGCGGAGATGATATCTATTCATGGTACCTCCCTCCTCTGGTTTTTACTGTTTCAGGAAAGGTATTCGACGCAGATACAAAAGGAAATATTGAAGGCGCTACGATTGAATTATTCGGTAGCGACGGCTCTTCAATTCCATACAAAACAGACAAAACAGGTGCTTATAAATTTGACCTGAAACCGGAAACTTCATATAAGCTTTCCGCAACCATGAGTAATTACCTTGTGAAGTATATGGAAGTTTCTACCGTCGGTCAGGAACAATCCAAAGATTTCATCGGTGACTTTGACTTCGCTTTACGCTCAACACTGCGTGCTATCGAATTGCCGGAGGTTTATTATGATCTTGCGAAATGGAACCTGCGACCTGAATCAAATAAAGCACTCGACGGACTTATTCTAACGCTTAACGAAAATCCAACTATCGTGATTGAGATCGGTTCACACACCGACTCCCGTCCTATCCCAATGACAAACGATACACTTTCACAACGCCGGGCGAAATCGGTTGTTGAATATCTTATTTCAAAGGGAATTGATAAGGAGCGACTGGAGTATCACGGATATGGCCAGACAGTGCCTCGTACACTGATCAAAGACATGGGAAGCTTCAAAGAAGGCGATGTGTTGAACGATGCTTTCATTGACAATTTAAAATCAAAGAAACTTAAAGAGGAAGCACATCAGCTTAATCGTCGCACCGAATTCAAAGTGTTACGCACCAATTTCGTAAAACCTCAGGGGAATATTGATAATATCAATCTGCAGGAACAAAAAAGTTCATCAGCCGAACCAATAGAAAGTAAGGACAAACCTGCAGACGCCGCGGGAACCGGAGCTGAAACCGGCGCTGCCGCTGCCGCAGGTGCCGCTACCGGTGCAGCAGTTATTGCAACTGACTCTCCGGAAACAAAACCTGAAGCAGATTCGGTTAAAGAAACTAAATCCGGTCCGGGTGAAATTTATGTCGTAAAGAAAAACGACACCTACAACACTATTGCCAAGCAGTACGAAATGACTGTGAAGGATCTTAAAGCTTTAAACGGACTTAAGGGTGAAATGCCATATGAGGGAATGGAATTAAAGGTAACTCCCGGTGGTGACTATACGGAATACGATAAAAACTTCTATACCGTTGAAAAAGGAGAAGACAACTGGCAGGCCCTTTCAAAAAAACTGAACGTTAAAGTTGGTGACCTTAAAAAAATGAATAAAGGAATCGCTGAAGATCAGTTAAGAGTCGGAAAAAGAATCAGAATAGCGCAGTAGCGTTGTTTTTAGTATTAAAGAGCGTTTCGTCAATTATGGCGGGACGCTCTTTTTTATTGACAAATTAATTACTCCTACCTTTGCATTAAATTTTAAATCAGGTGAACAGTCAGGAAAAATACAGTCAGCGTGGGGTTTCAGCCACCAAGGAGGATGTCCATGAGGCAATTAAGTCCTTAGACAGGGGACTTTTTCCGAATGCATTCTGCAAGGTCGTTCCTGATTATTTATCGGGCAGCAAGGATCATTGCATTATCATGCATGCAGACGGAGCCGGCACGAAGTCGTCTCTCGCCTATGCCTACTGGAAAGAAACCGGAGACCTGTCGGTTTGGAAAGGGATCGCACAGGATGCGATTGTTATGAATACCGATGACCTTATTTGCGTCGGAGCTACGAATAAGATTCTTCTATCTTCAACCATCGGCAGAAATAAACGATTGATTCCGGGCGAAGTTATTTCAGCCATTATCAACGGAACGGAAGAATTCCTGGAAATGCTGCGAAACAACGGAATTAATATCCATTCAACAGGCGGTGAAACTGCCGATGTAGGAGATCTTGTCAGGACAATAATAGTTGACTCAACTGTCACATGCAGGATGAGAAGAGATGAAATAATTTCGAATGAAAAAATTGGTGACGGTGATGTAATAGTTGGCTTTGCTTCCTATGGTAAATCAATTTATGAAATCGAATACAATGGTGGTATGGGAAGTAACGGATTAACATCTGCCCGTCACGATGTATTTGGAAAAGAATTAGCTGAAAAATATCCTGAAACATTCGACGGCGGATTAAATAAAGATGTTGTTTACACCGGAACAAAAAAATTAACCGATATGATTGAAGTAGATTACAATCATAACGGATCAATAATAAAGGAAAAAATACCTGCTGCTAAACTTGTTCTTTCGCCAACGAGAACGTATGCTCCGGTTATAAAGAAAATTCTTTCGACTGCTTCATCGGCTGTAAACGGACTTATCCATTGCAGCGGAGGCGGACAAACTAAGGTTTTACACTTTATTAGCGACTTACACGTCATTAAAGATAACCTTTTTGAAACACCACCACTCTTCAGGCTTATTCACGATGAAAGCAAGACCGATTACAGGGAAATGTACAAAGTTTTCAATATGGGTCACCGCATGGAAGTTTATTGCAAACAGGAAGACGCGCCTTTTATGATTGAAACGGCAGAATCATTCGGAATAGATGCTCAAATAATCGGACGATGCGAAAAATCTTCTAAAGCGAAAGTAACTGTCAGTTCACCAAATGGAACGTTTGAATACTTCAAGTAGCTTTAGATTAAATTAAAAATTAAAAATTACGGTACGGGCAATATTAAGAAACCCGACCTTCGGCTAAGCTCAGGACAAGTAACCCGAAACCCGAAACATTTTTGTCGCCTCAAAACCATAAGGCACCAACCCGAAACCCCATATGTTATTAGATAAATTAGAAAATATAAAAAACCGTTTTGAAGATGTAGAACTTCAACTCAGCTCACCGCATGTAATGAGTGATATGAAGAAGTTCGCCCAGATGAACCGTGAATATAAGAATCTGAAAGAGATCGTAGAGAAATATTACGAGTATAAAGATCTTGTCAGCAACCTGGAAAACGCAAGGAATGTTCTTGCTAATGAAAAGGATGAAGAGTTCCGTGAAATGGCAAAAATTGAAGCCGACGAGCTGACGGAAAAAGTGGATAAAATGGAAGAAAAAATCCGCTTCATGCTTGTACCAAAAGATCCGGAAGATGATAAGAATGCAATCATGGAAATTCGTGCCGGAACAGGTGGTGACGAAGCCAGCATATTTGCCGGTGATTTGTACAGGATGTATACGAAATTCTGCGAAAGAAATAATCTGAAAATTGAATTAGTCGATTTTACCCAGGGAACAGCGGGCGGATTTAAAGAAATAATTTTTGAAGTACACGGTGATGGCGCTTATGGAATTTTAAAATACGAAAGTGGCGTTCATCGTGTTCAGCGAGTTCCGCAAACCGAAACACAGGGAAGAGTTCATACTTCCGCCGCTACTGTTGTTGTACTTCCCGAAGCCGATGAACTGGATGTTACCATTCATGCAAATGATATCCGTAAAGATCTTTTCTGCTCGTCAGGTCCGGGCGGACAATCGGTGAATACCACCTACTCTGCCGTTCGTCTTACTCACATTCCTACAGGAATTGTAGCACAATGCCAGGATCAGAAATCCCAGTTGAAAAACTACGACAAAGCGCTTGCAGTACTTCGTTCTCGTATTTATGAAGTTGAGTACAATAAGAGAATGGAAGAACGTTCGAAGAAAATCAAAACGATGGTTTCGACAGGAGACCGTTCTGCTAAAATCCGCACCTACAACTACCCACAGTCAAGAATAACCGATCACCGCATTGGAATGACGATGTACAATTTGCAATCTTTTATTGATGGGGATATTCAGGAAATGATTGATGCATTGCAGTTGGCGGAAAATGCGGAGAGATTGAAGGAGGGTGTATTTTAACCTACTCATAATCTTAAACTTACTCTTACACTACTTTTACACTAAACTCTTACTCTAGCGAAATAGTGTAGGTCGTAAGTATAAAGACTAAGTGCGGAGTATGAGTATGAGTATGAGTAAGTTTAAGTGTGAAATACATACTCTTAAACCTACACTTAAACTTACACTTTGACCTACACTAAACCAACACAATTTACTTTATGCAAAGAGTGTGTATAAAGTGGAAGTAGTGAAAGTCTTGCTACTACACTTTGACTTAAACCAATTACAAAACCACTATTAAATTAAACCACATAAAAGTTCCCTACTATACAGTTTTTAAAGCTGACAGATCCTTCAGACATTACGAAAAAATAAATTATGCTGGATTTTCAAAAACTTATAGTATATCAAAAATCGCTAGATTTCTACTCTGTCCTTAATAATGAAATTATCGATAAAAAATTAACAGACAAAATAGCAAAAGATCAACTTCGAAGGGCCTTAATGAGTATTACTTTGAATATTGCAGAAGGTACAAGCCGCTTCTCAAGTGCTGACAGGAAACGATTTTACACGATGGCAAGGGGTTCACTTTATGAATGTGTTGCAATTCTGGATTTGCTTAAAAGAGATTTTAAAATCGATGAATCTATGCATGCTGATTTGTGTTCGAAAGCAGAAGTGATAGTAAAGATGCTATTCACAATGGAAAAGCAGTTATCAATTTGAATCATAATTTGACTTATAAAAAACTGGTGTATGTCAAAGTGCAGGTGAAAGTGCAGGAAAAAATGCAGGCAATATCATATATTAATCCTACTCAAACACCACCCTGCCACTCCCCATCAACTCCCTATCCCTATTCACAATCCTGTAAAAATAAACACCCGATGACATCTCAGCTTTTGATACCGTAAATATTCTGCTTTTAATTTTTTCATTCCTGATCAATTGTCCTATCCCATCGAATAAGTTGAAATTTAAACCGGCCGGAAACTCTCCTTTAAATTCAAATGTAATTTTATCATCCGACGGATTTGGATATAATATCACGGAAATCCCCGGCACTTCATCAATTCCTGATGTGAGGTTTTTTAGAATAAAATTTTCAAAGCAACCTGATGCATCCGTTGTACCGTCATTCGCATACAAACTTATTCTTCCCGTTCCGATTGCAGAGTCTAAATTATAAGGGAACACATAGTTAATACTGAAAACTCCGTTTATCACCGGAGCTGTAACCGGTACAAAGTTAATCGTATCATCCCATTCATAAAACGGCTGAACCGTACTTATGTCCGGCCCGATAGAATCATTAGCTAATGTTTGATGGAAAGTTTTTTGATCAAAAATCATCAAATCGACTGTACCATTAAATGATGTTAATAAAGATCCCGACGGGTCATGTATTTCACCGTTTAATTGCAAGGCCTGTCCGGGTAAAATTGTATCCGGGATAGCTGTAACCGGATTGCCATTTACTGCTGTAATGACTATATCATTCTCAGGAAAATTCAATCGCATTGAAGGATCACCAAGCAGGCAATTTGAGTAAGTATATGGATCGGTATAATAATCCTGCTTCGCCCTTTTCCAAACATCTCCAAGCCTCAGGTATTCGCCGTTTACTTTGTTATATAGATGAAATAATATTCTGGAATCCAGGTTAAAATTTGAACTTGAGAATGCGAGCCGGGTTGACGAAATTGAAGCAATGCCTGAACTATTCAAAGAAGTTGTCAATATTCTGGCACATGAATTAATTTCCGGATCGTCGTACTGATTAAACGAAGTACTTCCACAAACTATCAATGGAGCTCTGTTAATATTATTCACTGACTGTAATAACAGAGAGTCTAAAATATTTTCCTCAGCCCAGCCATTTACTCCGCCATGCCCGATGTAATGCATAACCAACCCACCATTCTGAAAACCCTTCTCAATATCATATCTCGCACCCGGATAAGTATGTATTCCGCCGGTCGTATCCTGTGGATATGAATCAATATAAATCTTGTCAATATCAAATTCACAATGTGCATCCTCCAGCCGGTTGCAAAGTGTGTCCATCTGCTTAAAATGTGTATTATGATCCTGATCATCTGCAACCGCAAAAATCTTTGTTCTCCAATGCCCATATGAACCTGAAGAACTGTAGTCAATTATCCTATTGACAACTGAAGCCTCGGAAACTGTACGAACAGGAATTCGTCCAACCGCAAGCATTATGTTTGACCCGGGTGCAGACATACTGCTGCCATCCATGTAAGCATAGAATTGATCCGCATTGAAAGTCAATGTCCTGTTCAATGAGCCGGCTGACTGAAATGTCGGAACAAAGCTTGAATGATATCCAAGTCTTCCTCTGAAATCATACGATCCACTTCCAAATAGCAAAACATATTTCAATGAGTCGCCGGTTATTACTGAAGAATCAAAAACCTGTTTTATAAAATTTCTGATGCCCACGGGATCCTGAGAACCAGTTGAGTACTCATTGTAAATCTGTGTAGTCGTAACAACTTCCGTTTGCAATCCATCGTGAGATTGCCTGAAAGCACCAAGCGTATTAGCCTCATTCAGAAACTCCGGAATTGTAATAATCAGATTATCTCGTGCGCCAATTGAATGCAAATTCTGATTTGCAACTTGTCCGATCAGGGTTGGAGTATAATATGCCGTGCCGTCAAAAGCGATAAATGCTATCTGAGAATCATTTGCAGCATTGAATTCTATTGTCGGAAATGCCGCTTGAAATTGCTGCGCGGTAACATTTAAAGGATCTGTTATATCCCAGATTTTTACCGAAGGATTTGCATTTGCAATCTGATACTTTGTGATTCTGCCAATACTTCCATTCAAATCGGAGATAATCTGCTGCGGTTTGTACAGTTCGAGTTTGCTTAAAAAATTTAATTCAAAATAATCTATGTATGCATGTACAGTATCGGGACATTGAAGGGTAAATGATAATGGTGCATTAACATTCGGGTTTGCAATGTTGTCTGTACCCTGATAATATAATGCATAAGAATCCTGCGGACTGTTTCCTACCGCAGAAATACTTTGTGAATTAACCGGGGATCCGAATGAGACCAGCATGTTACATGTTGCAGAATTTAATTTCCTCGCGACATAAGAATACCGAATCTTTAATGAATCACCCGGAACAATATGTGTTATATCGTTATAAACACCGAAGGTATTATTCCCGGGAGTGGATAGTTCCTCACCAAACCACTGCTGGCCCGAATGCAAAAAATTAACCGAATCTTTTTCATGCCAGATAAATTCATTATATCCATTGCTGACATATGTAAATGTTACTAAATTATTTTTAGTCTGAATTCTTTTACCCGGTGCAGTTCCTATTGTTAAAAAATAAAATGTGCTGTCAGAATAAATATTAGTTTTATGCCTGAATGTATTTGTCTGGTTATCGAAATACCTCACATTTTGTGACTCACCATAAAAAAATATTGTATCACCTGCATCAAAAACTCCATCCGATTCTCCTTTAATTTCAATGGCTATTTCTTTGAGGTCATTTGCAGGCGATAATGCCATATCATAGGGCAGCATTCCCGCTTTATTTCCATATACCGATAAATTTCGGGGATCAATCGAAGATACATTGATGCCTAACGAAATCAAATCAGACCGCGTAATGCAATAAACTCCCTCCTGCGAAATAGCTAATTTATACCACATGCCCGTTGAAAGAACGGATGATTGAGCATAGCAAATTTCAGAAATCAATAAACCGATAAATAGAATTTTCGCGTGTGATGGCATGGTAAAATTTTTAGAACGATACCTATCAAATCGAAAAAAAATTAAAATTATTTTATCACTTTGAGAATTATTTGATAAAATAAAAAACGAGAAGGTTAATTTTGCACTAATTAATTCACTATGTCATTTAACCGAATTAATTTTATTCCCCATTCTATCTATCGCATATTCCTTTTTACCGGTTGCAGGTACTAACGTTCCAACTTTTCCAAGGCCATAAACAGGCATATTATTGTAAATACATTCGTACTCACCTGCTCTTACTTTATATGTTTCATGCCAGATACCGACCTCACCTCCTTTTCGTATCCTGGTATTAAAATCTTTCCAGGCCGGATAATGCTGGCCTGATTTGTCCTTTGCATAGGCTTCGAGATGTTCGAATGACTTCCAATACTGAACGATTACAGGCGGAATAATTCCATACATCTCATAACCTAAAAATCCGCTTTCGGGATTTGCTTTAAGTTCATTTAACATCTTAGGCATGTAGCCGGTTAACGGCATCCATTTATGAAACTTCCAGAAATTATTGATGCGCATTCCCAATAGAAAAACAACAAAGTCTCCCTTTAAATCAACTGTCATTCGCTGGTTGATTGTCTTCATACATTAATATTTTAAGTTGAAAAGATAAGAAAATGTCTTAATACAAACTTCATTGAAAAGTGAAGCAAACTGAATTCCCTGATTGCTGAGTATTAAAAAAAGCCAAATTCACGCAAATTTTTAATCTTCAACGGAGTAAAAATAACCTCCGGCTCAGTACAATTTAGTAAGTTTGCAGCCATGCAAACTAATGCCGTAAAATCAAACTCTCTTACCAAAGATACGCTCACGAAAGCATTTGAACTCATGTGCACTGCACGTGCGATGTCAGACCTTTTCGAAGAGAAATCACAGATCACTCAGAAATATGTTCATGCATGTTCACGAGGTCACGAAGCCGTGCAGCTTGCATTAGGATTGCAATTAAAACCACAGGATTTTCTGTCGGCATACTACAGAGATGACAGCATTCTTTTAGGAATAGGATTACAACCATTCGAACTCATGCTGCAATTGCTTGCAAAGAGAGATGATCCTTTTTCAGGCGGAAGAACTTACTACTGTCATCCTGCCTTGAGACGTAATGATATGCCCAAGATTCCTCATCAGTCATCCGCAACGGGCATGCAGGCCATTCCGACCACCGGAATCGCCATGGGAATTCAGTATAGGGAGAAAACCGGATTAGACGAACCAACGAAGGAGAAGCCCATTGTAGTTTGCTCAATGGGTGATGGATCTGTAACGGAAGGAGAAGTTGCGGAAGCATTTCAAATGGCTGTGTTAAAACAGATGCCGATTCTTTATTTCATTCAGGATAACGAATGGGATATTTCTGCAAGTGCAAAAGAGATTCGTGCCATGGATGCCGCCGAATATGCAAAAGGATTTAAAGGCATGGAAGTTTGTCAGATCGACGGAACCGATTTCTTCGCATCTTATGAAACCATTCGTGAAGTAATAAATATCATCAGGACCGAACGCAGACCATTTATGATTCATGCGAAGGTTCCGCTTCTCGCACATCATACTAGCGGTGTTCGACGCGAATGGTACAGAGATGACCTCGAAGATCATAAAAAGAGAGATCCGCTGCCGAAATTCCGTTCCGCATTGGCCGATTTAGGTTTTAGCGAAAGCGAACTTTCTTCTGCCTGGGACCGCGCGAATGCAATGGTGCGAGCCGATTTCGAAAAAGCGGTACGCTCCGAAGATCCTCGTCCGGAAGATTTGTTTACTCATGACTTCGCACCTACTCCCGTAACCGAAGAAAAAGGCGAAAGAGAACCATTGGGTAAAGAAAAAACACTCATGGTTGACTGTGCATTATTCGCAGTTCAGGAACTGATGAAGAAACACAAAGAATGTTTATTGTACGGACAGGATGTTGGCGGAAGATTAGGAGGTGTGTTTCGCGAAGCTGCCACACTTGCTCAAAAATTTGGCGACGACCGTGTGTTCAATACACCAATACAGGAAGCATTTATCATTGGAAGTACTGTGGGAATGAGTGCGGCCGGATTAAAACCGATTGTCGAAGTTCAGTTTGCCGATTATATCTGGCCCGGACTCAACCAGCTTTTTACGGAAGTCAGCCGCTCGTATTACTTAAGCAACGGCAAGTGGCCCGTGAGTAATATCATTCGCGTTCCGATCGGTGCTTATGGCAGCGGCGGACCGTACCATTCTTCGAGCGTGGAGAGTGTGCTTTCGAATATCCGCGGAATAAAAATCGCATACCCGTCAACCGGCGCCGATCTGAAAGGACTCATTAAATCTGCTTACTACGATCCGAATCCGTGCGTGATTCTCGAACATAAAGGTTTATACTGGTCGAAAATAAAAGGCACTGAAGATGCAAAGACTATTGAGCCCGATGAAAATTATATCATTCCGTTTGGCAAAGCCCGTATCGTTCAATCGGCAGAAGTGTCTGACAAGCCAACATTAAGCATCATCACATACGGCATGGGAGTTTACTGGGCTAAAAACGCAGCGAAAGATTTCGAAGGAAGAATTGAAATTATTGATCTTCGAACAATCGTTCCACTTGACCAGGAAACCATTTTCGCATCCGTAAAAAAACACGGGAGATGCCTCGTGGTAACCGAAGAGCCGGTGAATAATTCATTTGCATTATCAATTGCCGGACTTATCTCAAAAAATCTTTTTGAATACTTAGATGCACCTGTCGAAGTAATCGGCTCAGAAAATCTGCCGGCAATTCCGCTCAATTCAACTCTGGAAGAGAGGATGATTCCGAATGCGATGAAGGTGAAGATTGCGATGGATAGGGTGCTTTCGTACTGAAACAATTACAAATTGAAAATTATTTTAGCTGAGCGAATCCGAAGTAAAAATTTCATGGACCCCAACTTAAACAAAAGCCCTCGTAATTTGTAATTTTTAATTCCTTTCCCTCTTCCACGTCTTATAAATCTCCTGCTGCTTACTTCGATCAGCCGGAATTTCTCTAAGAGGTTCGCAAGGTTTCAAAGTTGCATAAAGTTCGGCCGGAAGTTTTTGATAAAGTTCCGTTCCTTTCGTCTTCCATAAGATCATTTCATCAGTCACATCCTTAATAATTTTCGCAGGGTTGCCGACTGCTATTTTGCGATTCGGAATAATCATTCCATCTGGAACAAACGTTAACGCTCCTATAATACATTCATCACCGACTTCCGCACCATCCATAATGACTGAGTTCATTCCAACTAATGAATTCCTGCCAATATTTCCACCATGCACAATTGCACCATGACCGATATGAGCGTTCTCATTTAAAGTAACTGTCATTCCCGGAAAAACATGCACCGTACAATTCTCCTGTACATTACAACCATCTTTAATTACGATTTCGCCCCAATCGCCACGCAATGCAGCACCCGGACCGATATATACATTTTTACCGATGATAACATTTCCGGTCACAGTCGCATTCGGATGAATGAATGATGATTCATGAATGACAGGTTTGTAGCCGTTGAATTCGAAGATGCTCATGTTTTGGGGTTGCTTGTACTGAGGAGAGTTGAAGAACTTGTTTCGGGTTTCGGGTTTCGGGTTTCGGGTTGCCAGGCCCAATCGATATTAGATGAAAGTTAATGATTCAATTCACTATGAAGCTGGAATTATGGAATCTTGGAATAATGATGTGATCGAATATTGGAATATTGGAATTATGGAATTTCGAATTAAGCACCCAATGTCAGGATCTTTCTATGACAACCGCAAACCCCTGTCCCACTCCGATACACATTGTCGCGAGTGCATACTTTTTATTTTGTTCAAGCAATTCGAGTGCTGCGCTTCCTAGTATTCGTGCACCACTCATTCCGAGCGGATGACCGAGAGCGATTGCACCGCCATTCGGATTTATTCTCGGATCATCATCACGCAATCCCCATGCACGAATACATGCAAGCGACTGAGCAGCGAAGGCCTCATTCAATTCAATGATGTCGATCTGATTCCAGTTTAATCCGGCTTTGGCGATTGCCTTGTTCGATGCCTCAACCGGACCTATTCCCATAAAGTCAGGCTCCACTCCTACTACTGCGGAAGAAATAATTTTCGCCAGCGGTTTCAGATTATATTTTTTTAATCCCTCTTCTGAAGCAAGCAATATTGCCGCAGCTCCGTCGTTCAGTCCGGAAGCATTTCCTGCTGTTACAGTTCCGCCCTTTTTAAAACTTGTATTCAGCTTCGACAATCCTTCAATCGTACTGTCAGGCTTTATAAATTCATCCTTGTCGAAGATAAGCGGATCGCCTTTCTTCTTTGGAATTTCTACTGCAACAATTTCTTTTTTGAAGCGACCTTTATCGGAAGCAGCTTTTGCTTTGCGCTGACTGTTCAATGAAAACTTATCCTGATCCTCCCTCGATATTTGATCCCTCTCGGCAAGATTCTCTGCTGTTTCGCCCATGGCGGCTGTGCCATACATTTCTTTCATCTTCGGATTAACGAATCTCCATCCGAAGCTACTGTCGAATAATTGTGCGTCACGGCCATAAGGAGTGGAAGTCTTTGACATCACCCACGGACCACGCGTCATATTTTCAACTCCGCCTGCAATCATCAGATCGGCATCACCACACATGATTGCACGTGCTGCAGAAACTGCGGCCGATAATCCCGATGCGCACAGTCTGTTAACGGTTTCGCCCGGAACAGATATGGGCAATCCGGCCATGAGCAATGCCATACGTGCTACATTCCTGTTGTCTTCTCCAGCCTGGTTAGCACATCCGAGAATTACATCACCGATTGCAGCCGGATCAGCGGTCGGATTTCTTTTCATTAACTCGCGCAAAACAATTACAGCGAGATCATCGGTCCGGACCGAAGCCAGTGTTCCCGCGAAATTCCCGATCGGTGTGCGGATAAAGTCAACTATATATGCGTTTGAGTTCATTTTTATTTTTCCCAATATTTTGATGTACGATAAACCGTGCCTTTAAATAAAGCAACTACTTTTTCTTCTTTGCGAACGGTGATATGATAAATTCCGATTTTTTCACTGAGAGAAACCTCCTCCGCTTCGGCGGTGATTTCATCGCCTTCTTTTAACGACACAGTATGCGAAATGCTTGTCTCTACCGAAACTGCCTTTCGTCCGTGACTGTTTGATGCGAATGCGAGTGCACTATCAGCCAAAGAATAAGTGATTCCGCCGTGAGCGATGGCGAAACCATTCAGCATTTCTTTGCGGACTGTCATTTTAAGCTTACAGCTGCCGGAGCCGACATTGAGTACGGTGATGCCAAGCCACTGACTAAACCAGTCAGCCGACATCATCTTATCAACTACTTCTTTATCTTTTAAATGATTGCTCATCTTCTTCTGGTTGGTTTACCGAAAAGCATTCCGAAAATACTTCTCGTTAATTCGCGTGCAACCTGCTTGACTACCGGGTTGTTGGTAACGGCAGCAATGGTATCAGAAATACCTGCGCTCTCCTCTTTGCCCTTTGCCGTAGGAGCAGGTTCTTCACTATCTGCGGCTGCAACAATTTTTTTAGTCAGCATTTCGTAGGCACTTTCACGATCGATTACTTTATTATATTCAGAAGCAATTTCTGAAGATGCTACGATCTGATCCTGTTCTTCGGGAGTAATGACGTCCATTCGTGTTCTTGGCGCACAAAGAAGTGTATGCGCGAGAGGCGTTGGCGCTCCTTTCTCATCGAGTACAGTTATGATTGCTTCGCCGATACCCAACTCCGTAAGAAGGGTGTCGGTATCATAAAATGCAGTGGACGGATAATTTTCCGCTACCAGTTTAATGTCTTTTCTGTCTTTCGCGGTGAAGGCACGCATCGCATGCTGAAACTTTGAACCGAGCTGGCTTAATATCTTATCCGGTACATCTCCGGGAATCTGTGTACAGAAAAATATGCCTACACCTTTTGAACGAATGAGTTTAATGACCGTCTCCAGCTGATCCATCATTGTCTTTGTTGCTTCACGGAAAATGAGATGTGCCTCATCAATGAAGATGACTAGCTTCGGAGCTGCTTTATCGCCGAGTTCAGGAAATTTCTGATATACTTCTGCCAAAAGACAGAGCATGAAAGTCGAAAACAGCTTTGGCTTATCCTGCATATCAGTAAGTCTGATTATGTTCAGATATCCAAAACCATTCTTATCCTTTCTGACAAGATCTTCGACATCGAAAGATTTTTCTCCGAAAAATTTATCGGCGCCCTGTTGTTCAAGTTCCAATAACTTTCGCATGATTACACCTGCAGTTGCGGAACTTATCTGTCCGTACATCTGCAATTCACTCTTGCCGTCATTTGTAACATGCTGCAATGCCTGCCTGAAATCTTTTATGTCGAGTAACGGTAATTTTTTATCATCACAATATTTAAAAACGATTGCGACGGCACCCTGCTGGTTGTCGTTGAGTTCAAGAATTTTTGAAAATAAAACCGGACCGAATTCAGAAACAGTAGCACGGAGTCTAACGCCTTTTTCACCGGAGATGGACATTAACTCTACAGGTAGTTGTATTGGTCTCCATTCCTTACCGATCAATTTGTGACGATCCGTAATTTTCGGATTCTCTGTTCCCGGTTTTGCAATTCCGCTTAAGTCACCCTTGATGTCCATCATCAGACAGGGAATCCCTTTTTCAGAAAGATTCTCGGCGAATTGCTGTATTGTTTTCGTTTTACCTGTGCCGGTTGCTCCCGCAATTAGTCCGTGTCTGTTCACCGCGCTTAAAGGAATTGAAACAAGAGTTTGCGGTATAGCCTGCTTGTTAAACATTGCAGTACCTAGCACAATGCTGTCTCCTTTAAAGGAATACCCTGAGGCAATTGCGGATTTTAATTCTTCACTTGTTGGCATTCGGGTTTCGGGTTACGGGTTTCGGGTTACGCCTCAATATTAAATCTTCAATATTCATTCTTCTCCCGATAGCTATCGGGACTTCAATAAAACCTGCTTCCCTCCTTCGCCATCTTCAACAACAACACAGAAGGTCTGTATCGTTCTTCGGCATAATCCAATCGGAGTGAATTCAGGTTATTGAGTATTTTCGCTGCTGTTACTTCATCGCACCAACGGAGAAGTCCTTTCGGATAATTAACTCCCTTGGTCATTGCAAGATCTATATCATCGCGGCTTGCTATATTCAGATAAAGCGCTTCAACTGCTTCATTAATCAGCATTGTTAAAACTCTTGAAAATATTTGTCCGCCCAACTCCCTGTCTCTTATCGGTTCAGGCATTGTGGCACCTTCGGCATAATTATAATATCCCCTGCCTGACTTTCTTCCGAATCTTCCCGCTTCATACATTCTCTTTTGCGTAATGGATGGGCGGTAACGGGAATCGAAATAAAACTGTCTCCAAACAGTTTCTGTAACAGTGTAATTCACGTCATTACCGATGAGATCCATGAGTTCAAACGGACCCATCTTGAATCCTCCGAGTTCCTTCATGGCCCAGTCAATAGTTGCCATTCCTTCTTCGCCCGAAGGAATACCATTCCACTGTTCTTCTAAAATCCGGATAGACTCACCATAGTATGGCCTTGCGATTCTGTTCACAATAAAGCCGGGAGTGTCCCGGGCAACAACCGGAGTTTTCCCCCAGGCGGCGGTGATATCGCGAATTGCTGTAACTGTATTCTTATCCGTTTGTAGTCCGGGTACGATTTCAACAAGAGGCAATAAAGTAGCCGGATTAAAAAAATGCATTCCGACAACCCGGCCTGATAATTTACATGAAGCGGCGATACTTGTAACAGAGAGGGAAGATGTATTTGTTGCAAGAATGCAACCGGCTTTTACAACTTCTTCAAGTTCAGAAAAAACTTTTTGCTTGACTTCAATATTTTCGACAATTGCTTCGATGATGAGATCACATTCGGATAAATCCTTTAATGATTTCGCAATTGAAATTCTGTCTATTACTTCCAGATGTTTTTCCTGGGTAATTTTTCCTTTTTCAACTAATTTATGAGAGGATTTGCCTATTGAATCTATTGCCTTCGAAATAGCAGCTGAATTAGCATCGTAAATCAAGGTTTTATGCCCCGCCGTTGCAGCTACGTGAGCAATTCCACTGCCCATTGTTCCTGCGCCGATAATTCCAATAATTTCTGATTTGTCCATAAGTGAGCGGTAAAATTAACAAAAGCTTAGACATGATTGCAGATTAAGCTTTCATCTTAAATGACCGATAATTGCGATTTAAAGCCTTGAGTATTATTTATATTTTAGCCGCCGCAAATGCAACAACAAAATTCCGGAAAACTTAATCGTTATTTTTCTGTCATCCGCTCCGCCATACGTGGAGATGAATTCGACCTTACAACCATAAACCTGCGAAAAGCTGTAATACTGCTTGCCATTCCAATGATGCTGGAACTGGCTCTTGAATCGGTGTTTGCGGTTGTAGATATTTTCTTTGTCAACAAGCTCGGAATACATGCAGTTTCTGTCGTCGGGTTAACGGAGTCAGTCATCACGATTGTTTATTCGGTCGGTATCGGAATAAGTGCCGCGGCAACCGCTGTAGTCGCGAGAAGAGTCGGCGAAAAAGACAATGAAGCTGCCGCACATGCCGGAGCACAGTCAATTATTCTGTCTGTTGTGGCGTCTTTATTAATGGGCATACCCGGAATAATTTTCGCAGAAGACATTCTCAGGCTAATGGGCGCACAACCTGAAGCCATCGCCATGGGAGTCAACTATACGAGAATTATGCTGGGTGGAAACATGGCTATCATTCTGCTTTTCGTCATAAACGGAATCTTCAGAGGCGCGGGAAATGCGGCTATTGCCATGAAGAGTTTATGGATTGGAAATATTTTCAATATTATTCTCGATCCGTTGCTGATTTTCGGGATCGGATTTTTTCCTGAATGCGGTGTATTAGGTGCTGCCATTGCAACAACAACAGGACGCGCTATCGGAGTTCTTTACCAGCTAAATCAACTCAGAAAATCGAGGGGGCTTCTGAATATAAGACTCAGTCATTTCAAGCCTGACTTTAAGGTTATAAGGGAATTGATAGGTATAGCCTCTCCTGCTACTTTTCAGTTTATAATCGCTTCGGCAAGCTGGATCATTCTTGCCGCAATGGTTGCCGAATATGGCAGCGCGGCATCGGCCGGTTATCAGACTGCAATCAGGCTCATTATCTTTTTTATTCTTCCTGCATGGGGAATGAGTAATGCTGTGGCAACGTTAGTCGGACAAAATCTTGGCGCTAATAAACCGGAACGTGCAGAGCAAAGCGTAAAGCTCACTTCGAAATACAATGCAATATTTATGGCATTTGTAACCTTTGTGTTTTTAGTATTCGCATATCCGCTGGTCCGAATTTTCATTCCGGAATATGAACATGACCAGTTGCGTTATGCCATATTATCTCTTCAAATCATCAGCACCGGTTACATATTTTACGGAATCGGAATGGTAGCAACGCAGGCATTTAACGGTTCGGGCGATACAAAAACTCCGACCTGGGTATATTTCTTCGGTTTCTGGATGTTCCAGATACCATTTGCCTACATTATGCATAATTACACATCACTTGAATTTACAGGAATCCTGATTGCTATTCCCCTCGCAGAAACACTGATTGCCATCGCTGTTTATATAATGTTTAAAAAAGGGAATTGGAAAAAAGTAAAAGTCTGACCGAACTGAATTTTCGAAATCAGTCCGATATACTTTCTGGCCCGGCTGACTGATTATCTCTTAATTTAGGCCTAAATTTGAACAAAAAACAGGTTTTTCTCAAAATTAGTTTGAGTTCCCTTTCCAAAGGCCTTTTAAACTTTTTTTTGCATTACAAGCATACTTTCCTATATTTGCCGTCCCCAAAAAAAGTGGCCAAGGGAGGCCTATAGAAAGAAAAATGGCAAATCATAAATCGTCTCTTAAGAGAATCCGTAACAGCGAAAGTAAAAGAGTTAGAAACCGTTATCAGGCTAAAACCATGAGAAACGCAATCAAAAGTTTTCGCGAACTGACTGATAAGAAAGAAGCTACGAAACAACTTCCAAAGCTTGCATCTATGCTTGACCGCTTAGCGAAGACAAACGTGATCCACAAGAACAAAGCTTCTAACTTAAAGAGCGAGCTTGCTGTTCACATCAACCACATGAAATAAGATATCTATTTGATATACGAAGGGGACCAAAAAGTCCCCTTTTTTTATGCCAGTTTCCCTAATAGATTAAACAGGAAACGCAGAATCTGTTCGTTTCTTGCAGTATGGATTCACACTTAACCATAAAGGCATGGGCCGAAGAAGACAGACCGAGGGAGAAACTCCTGCTTAAAGGAAAACATTCGCTCACTGACGCCGAATTAATCGCCATCCTGATCGGTACTGGAAATAGCGGCGAAACAGCAGTAGATCTCTCCAGGAGACTGCTGTCGGAAGTCAATTTCGACCTTAGTAAGCTCAGCAAATTAAATGTGGCCGAATTGAAAAAGATCAAAGGAATTGGCGAGGCCAAAGCAGTGAGCATAATAGCAGCCCTCGAATTAGGCCGGCGCAGAAAAGACGTCAAAGAAATCAAGAGTACTAAAATCACGACAAGCAGGGAGGCCGTTAATATGATGCAGCCTGTGCTGGGAGACCTTATTCACGAAGAGTTTTGGGTCATTTTTCTTAATCGTGCGAATGGCATTATCGGGAAAAAGCAGATTAGCATAGGCGGAATGAGCGGTACCGTGGCTGATCCCCGGCTGATATTCAAAGCGGCCCTTGAGGAGAAGGCAGTCTCGATCATTCTAAGTCATAACCATCCTTCGGGAAACACACAACCGAGTGCCTCTGATATCCAGCTTACTAAAAACATCATCGAAGCCGGCAAAGTTTTAGAGATAACAGTACTTGATCATATTATCATAACACAACATGGATTTTTTAGCTTTGCGGACGAAGGAATGATCTGACCCCATGCTCGTTTACGTACAGCAAATAACAAACAGACTTAAATACACTTTTGAACTGGTCATCAGAGACCTGGTCGGTGTCGACTATGAGCTTACGACGGATGCAGACAAGTTTGCATTTTATACCGGACCGAAATTCAATTACAGTAAACAGCCATTCGGAGAAGAACTTTTTATTTTTGCGACCGATCTTTTATTCGAAAAGAAAATCCGCAAGCAGGATCTTTCGGTTTTCGACTGGAACGACACGAAAGCTTTTTTCGCCACACATCCTAAATATATTATCCCCTTTGATCCTTTTGCGGCAAGCTTTTATCTTGTAAGCAGGTATGAAGAATATTTTCCTTTCACCGCCGATAAGTATTCCCGGTTCGATGCAAATGAAAGTCTTGCCCAGCAAAAAGGGTTTCTGAATAAACCGCTCGTAAATATTTTCGCTAAAAAAATCCGTGAAATATTCAGAAATGAATATCCCGAATTGGTTTTTCGCAAAAAGAAATTCAAATACATTTCTACGGTTGACATTGACAATGCATGGGCCTATAAGGAAAAAGGTGTTATCAGAACAACCGGCGCGTTACTAAGATCTCTTTCATCATTGAAGATGAGTGAATTCTTCGAGAGAATTTCAGTTTTAACGGGCAGAAAACAGGATCCTTATGATACCTACGATTTACTTTTCAGTCTGCAAAACAAGTATAACCTCGAAATGATATTTTTTTTCCTGCTCGGCGATTATGATGTAAATGATAAAAATGTTTCTGTAAGCAACAGAAATTTCCAGACATTAATCAAAAAGATTGCAGACTATTATGAAACCGGAATCCATCCTTCATATGCTTCGAATGAAAAGCATCAGCAATTGAGGTTGGAACTCAGCCGGCTTAAAAAAATAACTCACAGGGACATCTCCAGGAGCAGACAACATTTTTTAAAACTTACCTTTCCCGTAACTTACCGTAACCTGATCGACGCCGATATAACGGAAGATTATACGATGGGATTTTCGGGTGAGATCGGATTCCGTGCCGGCATTTGCACACCTTTCTTTTTTTATGATCTCGAGCGGGAACTTGAAACAAATTTGAAAATACATCCATTCGCAGTAATGGATGCCACTCTGAAATATTACATGAAAGTTCAGCCCGCTGAAGTAATGAGTTATGTTGGTCCGCTGATTAAGGAAATAAAAGCCGTTGACGGAACGTTTATAACAATCTGGCACAATGAATCGCTCAGCAACAGGGGACCATGGGAAGGATGGAAAGGAGTTTACGAAGACATTATTAAAGCGGCCGTCAATTGATAAACTATCTGCCTCATTCCAAAATTGACAAATCGTTGTGGGACCGTTGCATAATGTCTTCGCCACAAGGAGAAGTTTATTCATGCAGCTGGTTTTTGGATATTATTTCTCCGGGCTGGGATGCACTGGTTTCCGGAAATTACGATTTCGTATTTCCACTCACGAAAAGAAAAAAATTCGGATTTGATTATTTATATCAACCCTACTTTACACAACAGCTTGGTTTATTTTCAAAAGGCCCGGTTACACAAAATGAAGTGAAAAATTTTCTGGAAGCAATTCCTGCAAAATACAGACTGGTTGAAATCCAATTAAATACAGGCAATAAGCTTACTGATGCCAGGGATTATGAAGTTGTTCCGAGAAAGACTCATCATCTTGATTTATCTCCGGATATAGAAAAACTTCGTTCATCGTATTCAGAAAACCTCAGGCGAAACCTCAAAAAGGCATCAGCCGGAGATTCAATTCTTGCTAAAAACTGCGGTATTGAAAATATTGTTTCGCTATTCAGAATGAACAGAGGAAATACGATTGAAAACCTGCAGACTTCAGACTATGATACATTTATGAGGCTGATGAACACGGCATTTGAAAAGAATTTACTTGAAATCAGTTGTGTAAAAAATCAAAAGGATGAAACTACTGCAGGAGCTTTATTCCTAAAATCAGTACATTCATGGATATTTATTTTTTCGGCCACATCAGAAGAAGGCAAACAAAACGGTGCAATGAGCAGGATCATAGACAGCTTTATCAGCAGCCATAGCGGAGAAAAAACAATACTCGATTTTGAAGGGTCCATGGACCCAAATCTTGCCCGATATTATAAAAGTTTCGGTTCGCAGGAAGTTGTATATTTACAAGTTAGAAAAAATAAACTCCCATCACTAATCCGTTGGCTTAAATAAGAACTGTATGGTTCATAACCTTAGTATCAATAACTCGCTTATCAATCAATTTGTTTCTGAACTGCGCGATGTACAGATTCAAAAAGACCGTATGCGTTTTCGTAAAAATCTCGAACGACTCGGAGAAATATTCGCATACGAAATAAGCAAGACACTTACTTACGAAGATCAGGAAGTTGTAACACCTCTTGGAATTGCAACTATGCGAGTTCTTTCACAACAACCGATCGTAGGAACAATTTTAAGAGCAGGACTGCCTCTTCACTATGGTTTACTGAATTATTTTGATCAGGCTGATAATGCATTTATAAGTGCCTATCGGAGACATCATAAAGATGGAACTTTCGATATTAAACTGGAATATATAGGTAGTCCGCCAATTGACGACCGTGAGCTTATCCTTTGCGATCCGATGCTTGCAACCGGTGCCTCCATAGTAATGACATACAAGGCTCTTTTAGAGAAAGGCACGCCTCGTCATACACATATAGTTAGCGCTTTGGCAAGTACAATGGGAATTGAATATGTGAAAAGAAATTTGCCTTCTAATGTAACGATTTGGTCTGCGGCAGTTGATGAGGAACTGACTGCTCAGTCCTATATTGTACCCGGACTGGGCGATGCCGGTGATCTGGCATTCGGCAGTAAAATGTAAAAGTGAATTTATTGAATTAAGAGTTTCTGAAGTTGGGCTACTCCGCCATTCGACTCCGATCAGGCAAAACCACAACCCGAAACCCGAAACCCGAAACTCGTTGGAGTCATTCATAAACATATTAACCCTTATCCTGATCAGTAGCGTGAAGTTTGTCTTCGGACCTTCCTTCGCATATCTGAATCAGAAATATGATTTCACCTGGCTGGAAACGAATATCTATTCTATTATAGGGGGAATGATCGGTGTTACGATATTTCTCCACATAAGCGAATGGCTGATAAGGATGTGGGATAAGGTTCGCAAATATTATTTTGTCAATAAGGCTAAGAGAAAAAACAATCCTGTGTTTTCGGAACCGGTTGCTGATACTGAAGAACAAATTGAAATTCACTACCAGTACATCGGCCAAAATGTCGTTCCTCCAAAAAAAATATTTTCCCGACAGTCAAGAAGAGTTGTAAAAATCTGGAAGAAGTACGGACTATTTGGAATAGCTGCACTTACACCTGTTATTTTCTCCATTCCGATCGGTACATTTTTTATGAGCCGGTATGAAAAAAACAGAAATAAAATATTCTGGTATATGTTTGTTTCGATAACGACCTGGTCGTTATTACTCACCAGTTTTTTCCAGTTAACGGAAGTACGTTCACTACATGAAATTTTAAAATGAAAAAGTACACTGATATTTTTTTCGATCTGGATAATACTCTGTGGGATTTAGATACGAATGCATCTGAAACATTACTTGAACTGTATCATAAATTTAACCTGATCGAATTAGGCGTTCCGTCATTCGAAGTATTCTTTGAAAAATACAAGTTGCGAAATGAAATGATGTGGGAACAGTACAGGCTGGGGAAAATAGATAAAATCACATTACGAGATACACGCTTTTCACTTACGTTCTGGGACATGGGACTGGATTCGGAATTAGCGCCGAAGGAACTGGCGTCTGAATTTATTCGTATAGGTCCCCGTAAGAGTAAATTGTTTCCGCATGCACATGAAGTGTTGACCTATCTAAAAGAAAAATACGTTTTACATATTATCACAAACGGTTTTGAAGAGGCGCAGCATATCAAGCTTCAATCATCGGATCTTACAAAGTATTTCAAGAATATTATTATCAGTGAACACACGGGATTTAAGAAACCCGATATACGCATCTTTCAGTACTCTGCCGAAAGCGCGAATGCGTCGCCTGAAAACTGCCTGATGGTAGGAGACAGCTTACTTGTAGATGTTATTGGCGCACAGGATGCCGGATGGGATGCGGTGTACTTTAATCCGGCAGGCACACCGCATGATTTAAAACCTACCTATGAAATCGAGTCACTGGATTTATTGAAGAATATTCTGTAGGTACTTTTCCTTATTCGTCTACTTTCCTGCTCCCTGCTATCAGCTATCAAATTGTTGCTCAAAAAAAAAGCCCACCGTTTAGGAGGGCTTTAAATTTTGTTATGAACGATTATTTATTCTGAGGCGGATTAGCCTTCTCGTCCATTGCCTTTGCATGACCATGGCTGCAACCGGCAGCGTTTCCGCCGTTACTTGCATGACCTGATTTTGCACATTCAGCTTTTTGTTCAGGAGTGCAGGCTTTAGCGTCTTTATTGTTCTTGCAACATGAAGGGTTAGCTTTCATGCAACATGAAGCCGTAGCTTTTGATTTTGTTTTTGCAACAGCCGTTTCTTTTTTAGCAGCCGGAGCAGTTTCCTTTGTAGTCTGGGCATTTACTGAAACAGCAAGGAAAGCTGTTAAAGAAAGTAGGGCCAATAATTTTTTCATCTATGTTTGAATTTTAGTTTCGTACTACAAATATAAACGATTTTTTGTCTGTTCTGTTGCATAATTTGATGTTAAATTACTTTAACTGCGGGCTTTTCACGTCACATTCATTTTCTTCTTACTTTCACCCCCAAACCCGTGAATTTAACTGAAAATATAAAGGTTGCACTGCAAAGTAGCCGGAGCCAGTTGCTTCGGACCGTACTTACCGCATTGATTATAGCGATAGGAATCATGGCTTTGGTAGGCATTTTAACGGCAATTGATGCCATTAAGGGCTCGATCAGTGAGAACTTTCAGAGCATGGGGGCAAACTCCTTTACGATCCAGAACAGGGGTATGTTTATCAGGGTTGGCTCGGGGGGAAAACGGCCAAAGCGGTTTAAGCCGATTGATTACTACCAGGCAACCCGTTTTTATGAGGAGTACAAATTCCCCTCGACGGTATCCATAAGCGTACTGGCTTCGAGGGCTTCTACTATAAAGTTCGCCGACAAGAAAACCAATCCGAATGTCCTGGTCATGGGTGGCAGCGAGAATTATCTGAATACTGCCGGTTACACCCTATCGGCCGGAAGAAATTTTTCGCATAATGAAATTTTTAACGGAGAAAATGTGGCTATAATCGGGACCGACATCATTGAAAAATTATTCCCTTCAAGCGATCCGATCGATAAAATTATTGCTGTAGGTAATAACAAATACAGAATTATAGGAACGCTGAAGGAAAAGGGATCCGCTATCGGATTCGGGGGCGATCAGTTATGCCTGTTGCCATATACAAACGTTAAACAAAAGTTCGGCCGACCCAACATGTCATTTGCCTTAAACGTAAATGTGAAAGATGTGGTGATGATGGAAGAAGCAATTGATGTGGCAACGGGATTGTTCCGCACAATAAGAGGTGTTCGTGTCGGGGAAGACGAAACATTTGAAATTACAAAAAGTGACAGCATTGCGAATATGGTGATGTCTCAGATGAGCACGGTGACTTTGGCGGCGACAATCATCGGGTTTATTACACTGCTTGGAGCGGCGATCGGACTGATGAATATAATGCTCGTATCGGTGACTGAACGAACGAGAGAAATCGGAATTCGAAAAGCGATTGGCGCTACTCCGTCAGTTATCAGAAAGCAATTTTTAATTGAAGCGATTTTAATATGCCAGATGGGCGGAGTAACTGGAATTATATTAGGTATTGTTGCAGGAAACGGAATGTCGATGTTACTGGACGTTGGATTTATCATTCCGTGGAAATGGATTTTTACAGGATTCACGCTTTGTTTTATCGTCGGCTTGATCTCAGGATATTATCCGGCTTCGAAGGCTGCGAAACTGGACCCGATTGAGGCGTTGAGGTATGAATGATGAGATTGAAGATTGAAAATTGAA
>CAZAON010000021.1:0-2503 GCA_964486655.1 uncultured Flavobacteriales bacterium | reverse complement strand
GATTTACACAAATTAGTATTCATCAATTGGAAGATAGTATGACAATAACAATTTCTGCAAACAGGAATAATGCGCCGCGAGGATGGATGATGGGAGATCTACTTTTACTTATTGATCAGGTGACGACCGTAATTAAGAATGCGGAAGATCCGGAAATTGGTTTTAATGTTTTCCCTAATCCTGCTACAAGTAAGATTCATATTGAAATTAATTCGCGAGTTGACAGTAAATTCGATGTTTCAATTTATAATCAGACGGGAAGACTCCAACAGAATACAGCTATAAATAAGAGAGAAAATATTGAATTTGATTTAGCCGATCTTGAGCCGGGGATTTATTATGTTGTAGTGAAATCGGAATCACAAACTATTTCCAGGAAACTAATTGTACTGCCTCGTTAGTAATATGGTCCGGTAGAACTTCGTGCGTCGGCTTGTGTAGATTGAATATTTTGAGAGTAATATTGCAACTAAAGAGATTTATTATTGAAACCATTTATTGTATCACAACTTTCTTAACAGCATCATTCCCCTTCGCATTTGAAACACGCAGCGAATAAATACCACTCTCAATTCCGTTTCTCTGAATTGAAATTGAATTCGCAACATTCTTCCATTCTCTGACGAGTCTTCCCTCGGCATCGAATAACTGTACTGTAGAAAGTAAATTATCCCGATTTGAAATTGAAACTACAGTTTTATCAGAAAATGGATTTGGATAAATACTAACATCAGAATAATTATTACCCAATGAATTTATGGATGTAGTAATAGGAAATCCGATTGTAAACGGAGCTGGTGTAATTGCCGTATCTGTTTGTCCGCCGATTGAATCGGTAAGTATATAACGTATAAAGCAATTATTCGAATTATTTTGAGGAACCGTCCATTGATACTTGTCATTATTTGGCAGATCCGCTGCGATCAAATACCACGGGCCATTCGGACCCTGATCTGAAAAATGGAGTGTTACTTTTCCTTTCATGCCGGAAGGAACGGAAGATATCCATTCAATAAATCTGACTGAACCATGGGAAAAATATTCATGTCCTTTCGGATACACAGCGGAAACATTTAACTGTGTTGCCGGCGTTGAATCCCTGAACATTATCATGGTAACCTTATCATTTACCAAACTGATCGGATACCTTCCAACCATTATGATATCAGGTTTGCCGTTATGATCCACATCTGCTGAATTACATTCAAACACGCGCTCGAGGCGACGAACCGTGTCAGAATAAGTCTGTGTCCATGAAGAACCACCATCACCTTTATAGAGATTTATCACATGATTTTTGAATGTCATTAAATCGACAAAACCATCCATATCAAAATCTCTCATCAAAATGCTATAGTGAGATCCTGCCGGAAAAGCTACAAGCATTTGTTGCCATACATGAGTAACAGTTGAATATTTATAAATCTTAAGCAAGCCTGAAACCATAGTGCCTAATTCGAGTGTGCCATCATTATCCACATCGGCTAAATCAACTTCCCAGAAACCGAAACTTAGTGGAATAGCAATGCCTGAATCATTTCTTACAAAGTTACCGTTGCCGTCACCAAAATATACTGCACCGTATTCATGCGTCACGGCGAAGTCGAGATTGCCATCATGATCGATATCACCAAATTGAATTCTTGAACGGGAATTTCCGCCAAGCAATCCAAAACTCTGTGGCCAGGTACCGTTACCGGAATTTTTATGAATATGAATTCCGTCACAACATCCTAATGCTATCGAACCAATGTCTAAATCTCCATCGTTATCTATATCGCCAAAATCGGTTCCGTTCATTCCCCACGATTCACCATTCATTCCAAGACTATCATCCCATGGCGTCCAGTTAATTCCCGTACCATCTCCCAAAGCGACTTCCTGATATTGGTCTCCAAAGTCATTGCTTCCATAATTATGATGCATGGCATATCCGATGTCTTTGTTTCCATCATTGTTTACATCGCCAACAGCTAGTCCGCCGTAGCCGAATGAACCGTTCTGACTCAAAGTCCAGTGAGTTCCGGTTCCATCGCCAAACCAAACCATGACACCATGTGAATTGGTATTTACACCCGGACTTCCATGGCCGCCAATGCAAAGCATGTCCATAAATCCGTCGTTATTGATATCACTAAATTCGATATCCGTTTCGCCACCGTCTTCCCACGTGACCAAATCCAAATCACCACTTGTAGAATCGGCTATATATTGCTGTCCACGGACATTAATTTGCAACAAAAGCAAAGCGAACAAGAAAGCCATTGAATAGAATTTCCTGAATAATTCTTTATTAGTTGAAAGAAATATAATTCGTCTGATAGAAGTTACGATGTGTTCCTGATAAATCATTTTCATGTTATTTATGATTTGATTGACTACGAAAGATATCTCAAAATCTTCAATTATTCAACCATGATAAACCCTTGACGCCACAATTAATCCGTTTTTAATTTCTAAAACTTCTGCCACATTCATATTTTCTTCGCCGGGAACCACTCTT
>CAZAON010000020.1:0-1920 GCA_964486655.1 uncultured Flavobacteriales bacterium | reverse complement strand
CGGAGCCATATTGCGAACGCTCACATAAAGAGTTTACTATTTAATCTTTTCGAACACTAATTCTTCGCAGCGAGATATTTCAACGTTGAACAATTGGTTTTCCTGAACATTCCGGCTGCCGTACTTTTTATTTCAGCCGCTGTGACTTTCCTGTACAATTCCAGTTCGGTATTCACAAGATTCACATCGCCCATGTATTCTGCAATCGCGAGATTCAACGCACGACTGGCAAGATCCATTTCCGAAAACTCCATGGTGCTTTCCACTTTGTTTTTTACTTTTTCCAATTCCTCATCGCTCACATTTACTGTACAAATTTCATTAAGCACTTCGTCAATTCCGGCCTCAGCATCTTCGATTGAAACACCCTTTATCAGCTTTCCGTCAATAATGAATAGTCCGCGATCGAAATCGGAAGTCGGATAAGCGCTTACCTCCGTAAATAATTTTTTCTCTTTCACCAGCTTATTGTATAGTCTGGATGACCGGCCGCGCGAAAGAATATCTGAAATCAGATCAGTGGCATAAAACTGAGGTTCGAGTCTGGAACACATATGATATGCCCGGTAAATTGAATCATACGGAATATTACGCTCCACTGTAAGCTCTCTGTATTCATTCTGAACCGGCTCTTCAGCATATGGCTTACGCGATTCAATTTTTCTGTCAATGCCGCCAAACCATTTTTCAACCAGAGCAAATGTTTCTTCCGCTTTCACATTACCTGCAACAACAAGTATGGCATTATCAGGAGTATAATATCGATAGAAAAACTTTTTTACATCTTCCAGCGAAGCATGCTCAATGTGACTTACCTCTTTTCCAATGGTAGCCCATTGATAGGGATGTACTTTATAAGCGAGTGGTCTCAGCAAAAGCCATACATCACCATAGGGTTGATTCAGATAACGCTGCTTAAATTCTTCGATCACTACATTTCGCTGCACCTCAAGGCTCTTTTCGGAGAATGCCAGACTTAACATGCGGTCACTCTCCAGCCAGAAACCCGTTTCAAGATTCTGCGAAGGAAGTGTGAGATAATAATTTGTTATGTCATTATTGGTAAACGCGTTGTTGTCACCACCTGCAAGCTGAAGCGGTCCATCGTAATCCGGAATATTAACAGAACCACCAAACATAAGATGCTCAAATAAATGTGCAAAGCCGGTACGTTCCGGATCTTCGTCTCTCGCACCTACCTTATACAGTAAATTAACAGTTACTAAAGGCGTTGAGGCATCCTCATGTACAATCGTCTTTAGTCCGTTTGAAAGGACTTTCGTTGAGAAATTAATCATAGAATGCGAAGGTAACTGTTTAAATGAAATAGAAATCGTATAACTATATTTGCGTTCTCAATACAAATAATTTTTAATGGAAATTTTCATTATTCTTTTCCTGATTCTGCTTAACGGAGTATTTGCCATGTCGGAAATCGCTATGGTTTCTTCTAAAAAGTCGAGACTGGAATCAGCCGCCAAAAAGGGTGACAAGGCTGCGGGAAAAGCACTGGAGCTTTCGCAAAATCCGGGAAAATTTTTATCAACCGTTCAGATCGGCATAACACTAATAGGAATACTTACCGGAATTTACAGTGGTGAAAAAATTGAAGATGACCTGCGGGAAATCATAAACGGTTATCCGCTGCTTCAACCTTACAGTCAGACTCTTGCGGTAATTATCATCGTAATAATTCTGACTTTTTTCTCATTGGTTCTGGGCGAACTTGTTCCCAAGAGAATCGGCCTTACGATGCCTGAAAAAATTTCCAGAGTTCTCTCCTATCCGATGTACTGGATTTCTGTAATAGCAGCACCATTCATCTGGCTTCTGACTTTTACCTCCGATTTAATCATGAAAATTTTCAATATCAAAAGATCGAAAGAAAATCACGTAACCGAAGAAGAAATCAAAGCCATT
>CAZAON010000019.1:0-5362 GCA_964486655.1 uncultured Flavobacteriales bacterium | reverse complement strand
TGTTATTTTCCTGTTTGCTCTTTTTCAATCGGGCTCACAACTTTTTGTTTCGATAAACGATATTCTAGGGTATCTGTCATCGTATCAATCGTATGGATTAAAAGACCTGGCACCTCGTCAGGACATTCAGTATTACTCTTTGTACTTTGTTCTTCCCGCAGTGGTTTTGCTCATAATTCTTACAACGATATATCTTGTTCGTACCGGACGAATTACAGGGAAAGGTGTGCTGATGGCTCTTGTCATAATTTTTCTCGGCATCTTTTATTTCAGCAATTTCCAGCGCGGACTTGTCAGACATTCTCTGATCGAACAGTGGAACGAGGCTCTTACTTCTTATGGTTTCTTTCTGATAGCGACATTTGTTCTGATGTTATTTCATAAACAGAATTCCGAATCAAGGTTTCTGATTTTTTTCATAGTGTCAACCTTGCTTGCGGCTAATTATGCTTTTCCCGAGCCCGAACTCAAAATCAATAATAACTACGGTTACCTCGCTGAAAAAATATATGCAGCACCGGTTAATTTACGGGTAAAAGAAAAACTTAACAGGATAGAGCAAATTCCCGCAAACGCTCACGTAAGGCTAAAAGAGTGGCTGGATAAAAATTTTCCAAAAGGAACTTTTACAGACTTCAGTAATTCGCCGATGTTGTACTACTATACAAACAGGTTGCAACCCGCGTATTTTGTTCAGAGTCCGCATACGGCCCATAACGAATATTTGCAAAAGAGATTTATTGAAGATTTGACAAAGCACAATGTTCCGGTTGCCATATTCTCGAATGTTCCCCTGAATTTCTGGGACAATCTTGATGGAATACCAAACACATTGCGGCACTACAGAATCAGTGAATACCTGTATCGTGAATACAAACCAGCGTTTATTGTCGACGGACATAGTATTTGGGTGAAGAAAAATATCAAGCTTCCCGAAGAGAAAGAGGCTGTAACAATTGTAGCTGATAGTTTTAAGACGTCAATGAAATTTGAAAACTGCACATACTTTTCAAATGATCATCGGGGATATCTGGATTATCATATTAATTCTCTTTCAACCGCGCAGGGGAAAATTTATTGCATCCTGAGTTTTCGTTCAAAGCATGCGGGTGAATTGGCTGTACGCTATAAAACAGCTTTTGCTGATTTTGATGACCGGCATAAAAGTGTCGCGAAATATTTACCCGGCGAGAACAGGATTTTCGTGATGTTAGATAACATGAAGAACGGCGAACAGCTTTCTGATATTAATATTGAGATACCTGAGTATGCGGAAATATCATCGTTAAATGTCAGGCTTTATGTCGCGGAGGATTTTGCCGATCATTTTTCTACACAACCTTTAGCAGCCAACCTGAAACTTATTCCGTTTATCTGGGGGTCATTCGATGACGAATTTCTTAAAGGCAATATTCAGTCCGAGAAAAAGATTCTTAACTCAGGCACAAAGATTACCGAAACACCTTTACGGATAAATTTCGAGTCAGTTAAAAATAAAGAGAATGGCAATTACCTCCGACTGGGTTTAAAAACCGAATCTGAAAATCCCGTTGATGTAACAGTTCAGTATGGAGCAATGGATCAAACGAATGGATCTTTTACATTTACACTTAAGAATGATTCGCTTTTTCACGATTACCTGTTGCGTGTGAGCTCTCAATACGGATGGTATAATAATGACAATACCTGGATTGAGATTTCCGGTCCCGCAGGAAGAGTAGAAATTAATACGGCGGAAATCCTCAAAGGAGATTAATGAAAACACGGAGTAAAATAATATTGGATGAGTGGTTTGGAAAAAGCGCCGTATTGCTGCTGAATATTTGTGCCCGGATTTTAGGTAAAATATTATCCATTGATCACTCTGTCCGGAATCCCAAGCGAATAGTTGTATGCAAATTTCTGGGAATGGGTAGTATTATCCAGGCCACGCCGCTGCTTCAGACATTGAGAAATAATTTTCCGGATTCCGAGATTTCATTCGTTACATCAAAATCAAATGCGAAACTGATTGATTCGATTAAGGTTGTTGATCACACACTTGCTATTGATGACAGCAGTGCAATTCGAATCATTGGTTCGACTTTTTCCGTGCTCCGCCGGCTGTGGAAGCGAAGAGCAAATCTTTATATTGACCTTGAAACATATTCCTTTTTCAGCACGGCTCTGGCTACAATGAGCTGTGCAACGAATCGGTTCGGGTTTTACAGAATTGAACGAAATATCAGAATGGGTGTTTATACACATATGATGTTTTTTAATTCAAGGGCTCCCATTGCTCAGTCATATCTTCAGATGGCCAGACTCGCAGGGTGTAAGAAAATTTCAGACACTTTATATTCTTTTGATGTTAAGGAGTCGGATCGTTTAAGTATGAAAGAAAAAATTTCAAAGCTGGCGGGTAAGAATATCACGGATTATATTATTGTAAATCCGAATGCATCTGATCTGAGAATTGAAAGAAGGTGGCCGGCTGAAAATTTTATTGAACTTATTAAGCAATTGCGAATAAGATTTCCCGAAAAAAACATATTGCTGATAGGCGCACCCGCTGAAGCAAACTGGGTTGAAGGTATTTACGGCAAATTTGATTCGGCGGTTAAAGAAAAGGTTTTCAATACGGCGGGCAAGCTTACATTGTATGAATTATTCGCCTTGATTTCATCCTGTGAATTAATGATTACGAATGACACGGGGCCTATGCATATTTCATTCGCGTTTTCACGCCCCACCATTGCATTGTTCGGTCCGGCCTCACCTTCGCAGTACGGGCAGAATTCAAATGTTTATGGAATTTACAAGAATATTTATTGCAGTCCGTGTGTCCACGATTTCCTTTCTCCACCATGTAACGGCGACAATCAGTGCATGAAGAAAATCACCGTTAATGAAGTGATCCGCTTGTGTGATACTATTTTTTCTAAATCAGAGAGAATGACTGAAGTTGAACTTCCTTTGGATTATCTGAAAATTGATCAAAGTTCATTGGGGATTATTGAGAGAAAACAGCGCAAATAAAAAAAAGGATATTAGAACATTCCTTAATTGCTCCATAATGCATTCAGCCAGCCCGGCCCGTAAGAAAATGGCTCGAGTGCACCGACACAGTAAGAAGGAGTGATCAAATTAAGAATGAAGATAACTGAAATTGAAATTGTAAATTTTTCATCACCGAGAAATTCTTTCATTCTAATGGCTCCGATAATTAGTGCCGGAAATGCCAGTCCCGAAAGTCTTGAAATATCATAGGCGATCAGAAACTGAAGAGTTACGAATAAAAAAACGCTGAGAATCAAAATTGCTTCTTTGTAACGCTTTTCGAAAAGATCAACACAAATGGCAGCTATGGGAATAATCCAGGCTAAACGGAATGATTGAAATATTCCGTTTGCAAGATTTGGTAAGACATGTTCACGGGTCCATTTCATATTAGCCGGATCGAAGTAATACTGTAAACTGAAATTTAATTCAACCTGCGACTCAATAAATTTTCTGTATAGGTAGTATGGAATGAATGCTATTATAAACAAAATCAGATTTTTCAAAAGGGTTTCTGTTTTAAAGTTTTGATCTGACTTTAGCAAAAAGAAAAACGGAAACAGAAAAATATTGCTTTCATGATTGAAAAGCATCAATGATAATAAAGTAACGGCTGCATAGTTATTCTTGTAAGCAAACAGGAAGAGAAGGATGAGTAAATACGATCCGGGATCAGTATAGGCGGGGAAGTAGAATTGAAAGAAACTGAGTGTGCTGAATGCAAGTATCGCTGTCATAACGACCGACCCGCTAATTGAAAAATTCCTTCTTCTCAGAAACAGGTAAACCCCGGAGAGAAACAGTCCCAGAACCAAAATCATAAAATACTTGAATAGCGGGCCACGCATAAAAATCAGATAAGCCACCAAAGGAGAAAGTATCCTTAATTGCAGATCATTATTCTGAGAAAAATTGAAGGGCTCCTCAGAAAGCATGGTGTATTCGTTCCCATGATGAGCCGTTTTAAAATTCATATGCGATACCGCTGATACACCGGTTAGCAATACGGCAGATAAAAGCAGGGCAAACCCTGTTTTCGTCAATAAATTCTCAAGTTTAGAGGGAAAAGATGCCATATTTTATATGCGAAGGACGGCAAGTAAGAAAAAAATCTTTTAACTGGTAATCTGTTTATAGAAATGATTCTGTCATCGGCAGTAAATCCTTAGTCAGTTTTTGTTAATTTTGGATTCGCCGATTAATACTAAAGCGGTAAAATAAACTGTAGCAATTCCCGTTTTTTGTTACAAATTCCCGTTTATCTATGAAGAATTTACTTCGATTACTATCATTTTTTATTATTTGCCTGCAAATCACCGGCGTAATGGCACAAAGCTCTTCAGTCGCACTTGGCTCCTGGAGGGAACATGTGCCTTACAATAAAGCGATTGATGTAGCTGAGGACAAAGACGGATTGATCTACTGCGCATCTACTTTCGGACTTTTTACTTATTCGAAATCTACTACCGAAATCAACACTTTGTCAAGGTTAAGAGAGCTTTCGGATCAGGAAATTGCCGAAATTGAGTATGATAAGTTAACAGGCATTTTGGTGATCGCATATGCCAATTCAAATGTTGATCTGATTTTTCCCGATAAATCAGTTGTTAATCTCCCCGATATTAAAGCAAAAAATATAGTAGGCGGGAAAAACATTAACAGCATTCTTTTTATCAATGGTTTTGCATATCTCGCCTGTGATTTCGGAATCGTCGTTGTCGATTTAAGCAGAAAGGAAATAAAGGACACTTATTATATTGCTCCGAACGGTGTTCAGCTCATCATTAATGACATTGCTTACAATGGAATTGAAATGGTTGCGGCGACCGATAACGGAATATACAGGGCTAATTTTAATGACCCGAATATTTTCAACTACACAGCCTGGAAGAAGGACACTACACTGATCCAGCCAGCCGGGAATTACACTACGATAGCCGCTTTCGCCGGAAAATTTTATTCTATTAAGACCGGTACTGCATGGGGTGAAGACACATTGCTTCTGAATGAAAATAATCAGTGGATAAATATAGTATATGGCGGTATTGAGGAGGCATTTGTAGATGCCGATGAGAACTATCTCTATTTTGGCAACTTCTATAAAGTTTCCGCTTATGATGTTTCGTTTACAGAATTACGATCTGTTAATTTGAATATGTATGATAATGCGAACTTAAAAAGAGGCCTTCTTGATAACCAGGGAAATTTTTGGGTAGCGGATTTTAATAACGGACTGATAGTTCAACATGCAAATGGTGCTATTGAAATGTTTCATCCGAACGGACCAAGTTCAGGTGCCGCATGGACAATAGCGAGCAGAGGA
>CAZAON010000018.1:0-9400 GCA_964486655.1 uncultured Flavobacteriales bacterium | reverse complement strand
TTCGTTAATGGTCAGGCGATCAAAAATTTTACTGCCGAACCTTCAAAATTCGCCGCCGAAATGCAGCAGTTTCTGGAAGAAACAGATAAAAAAGAAGCAACCAAATTGATGGAGCAGTTTAATCCGCTCTGGTCCGGCGGTAAGTTCACTTCGCAACAACAGGAAGCAATTTATAAAACTTCGAATGCCATGCTCAGAAAGCGAATGAAAGCATTCCCTGATTTTGCAAACTACATTTCTACATTAATAAGTTTTGCGCAAAGCACACAAACCGCGGCAAGTTTTGCAGCCTGGCAGGAAAGTCTCGATAAGCTAATGCTTCGTTCTGCCCGATATTTTACAAATTATATTACTACATGCAATAACCTGTTCAAGAACAACACACTTTATCAATCTCCGTCAACCAACTGGCACAGTAATAATTCTAATTATTCATTCGACTTCGATTCAATTCCCAAAATCGTATTTCCATCATTGAATCTGATCTGCGCTACGAAAGGAGATTCTTCCATTATCTATAATACAAAAGGTGTTTTATATCCGACACGGGAAGTATTTTATGGTTCAGGCGGAAAAGTTGACTGGACAAGAGCCGGCTGGGATGCAAATACCGTCAGGGCCGAATTCCGCGATTATATGATTGATGTTACCGGAAGTGATTACGTAGCTGATTCAGTAACTTTCTATAACTCCACTTATTTCAAGAACTCACTTATCGGCAAGTTCACCGATAAAATTTTAGCGAATGTTACGGCAGAAAATGCTTCGTATCCGAAATTCGAATCTTATACGTCCGGACTTGAAATTAAAAATGTTGTACCCGATGTGAATTATCGCGGCGGATTTTCAATGGTCGGTAACAGGATGGTTGGATCAGGTACAGCGGAAGAAAATGCCGCGTTGATTTTTTACAGAGATAAAAAACCGTTTCTGATTGCCGAGTCTCGCAGCTTTGGTATTCGCAAGGAAAGACTCACTTCCGATAATGCTTCAATTACAATCTTATTTGAAAACGATTCGATTTATCATCCCGGTGTTACCTTCAAATATATCGTAAAAGACAGAGAGCTGGCATTAATTCGTGGCGAAGAAGGAAAGTCCAAGAGTCCGTACTTTGACTCATTTCACCAGGTCGACATGTACTTCGATGCCTTATATTGGAAAATCGATGAACCGATCATTAATATGAAAATGATCAGCGGGTCAGGTGAGAGCAAAGCTACTTTCGAATCCAGCAACTATTTCAGGCGTCAAAGATTTTTACGCCTTCAGGGTTTAAGTCAGACTCACCCCTTGTTTTCAATCAAACAATATGCTGAAAAACATGGCGACAAAATAGTTTACACAGAAGATCTTGCCAAAGAAATGCGATTGCCGGTTACGGAAGTAAGAACTATGTTGATTCGATTATCCAACGACGGTTTTGTTTCTTATGATGCCAATGAAGACAAAGTGCTTATTAAGGATAAACTGTATTATTACCTTTTAGCAAACACAGGAAAGACCGACTATGATGTAATTCAGTTCGAATCAATCATCGATGCTAAACCCAATGCCAGTATTAATTTGTTGAATTTTGAAATCACCATGCGCGGATTACAGCCTATCATTCTTAGTGATTCGCAAAATGTGGTTATTTATCCGAAAGATCAGGAAATTAAACTTGGCAAGAACCGTAATTTTACATTCGGAGGTCACGTGAGGGCAGGAAGGTTTGACTTTTTCGGAAAAGTTTTTGACTTCGATTACCAAAACTTTAAAATCAATCTGGAAAATGTCGATTCACTACGTCTTCGCGTTGAAAGCGATAATCCCGCCGATGTTGACGAGTATGGAAGAAGAAAATTACTTGCCGTAAAAAGCGTTTTGGAAAATATCACAGGAGATTTGTTAATTGACTTCCAGGGAAACAAATCGGGTATGCATGAATACGCAAACTATCCGATCTTTAATTCAAAGAAAGATTCATATGTCTATTATGATAAATCTTTTATTCAGGATGGAGTTTATACACGGGATACATTTTTCTTTCACCTCGATCCGTTTACTATTGATTCACTGGATAATTTTTCGAGGTCCGGACTTAAATTTGACGGTGAGTTCGTATCGGCCGGAATTTTCGCTGAGTTTCGCGATACTTTAAAACTGCAACCCGATCTGTCTCTGGGTCTCGTTCGGAATACCGGAGAAGGCGGCTGGCCGGCTTACGGAGGGAAAGGAAAATTTACAAATACTCTTAGTCTCAGTAATGAAGGATTACACGGAAAAGGAACCATCGAATACTTAAAGTCAACTTCTAAGTCCGATGATTATTTATTCCTGCCTGACTCCATGAATTCATACGCTCATAATTTTGTCAATACAAAAGATTCCACATCTGTTGTTCAGTTTCCTGCTGTGAGGGCCGATTCCGTTTACATTCATTGGGAACCTAAAAAAGACGTTATGTATGTTAACCGGAGAGGCATGGATATGAATATGTATGACGGAATGGCGATGTTAAACGGGAATCTGCAACTTAAGCCGACCGGTATGACAGGTAATGGAATCATGAGTTTCTCTTCCAGCGAACTGGAATCAAAATTATTTAAATACCAGAGTGATGTCGTCGACGCGGATACTTCGGATTTCCGGCTTACATCCGATAATATTAGCGCGCTGGCATTCACAACAAAGAACGTCAAATCACATATTGACTTTAAACAGAGAGTCGGAGATTTTATTTCGAATGGAGGAGGATCGTATGTAACCTTCCCATTGAATCAATACATCTGTTATATAGACAGATTCAAATGGTTCATGGATGAAAAGGAAGTTGAACTTTCTTCAGGAGGCGCGGCGACTGATACCACAGAAGCGGGAGTAAGTCTCACAGGATCTGATTTCATCAGCATTGAGCCGCGGCAGGATTCACTGCGATGGAAAGCGCCTTTTGCAAGATACTCCCTGAAAGATTATCTGATCAAGGCCGAAAAAGTTGCCCTCATTCAGTCAGCCGATGCATCAATTATTCCCGACAGTGGCAAAGTGGTTGTTGAACGTTATGCTAAAATGCGTACACTTTACAACTCGAGAGTTATTGCAAACAGTACCACAAAGTATCATACAATCTATAATGCAAGTATAGATATACTCGGAAGGAAAAAATATGAGGGTAGCGGTGATTATGCCTATGTAGATGAGCAAAAGGTCAAACATAATTTTCATTTCGATAAAGTAGGTGTTGATTCCACTCTTCAAACCTATGCTGATGGTCAGCTGCCTGATTCCGTCGAATTCCCGTTAAGTGCTCAATTCTATTTCAAGGGAAATGTTCACCTGACCGGTTCTAAGGAGTTCCTGACTTTCACGGGCTACACGAAGCCAAATTTTCATTGCGAGCAGATTCCGAAAAACTGGATACGCTTCAGCGGCGATATTAATCCGTCTAACGTAAGTATACCTGTTGATGCACCTGTAACTGATGCCGGCGATAAACTTTCCGCCGCTGTCGCCCAGACTCAGGACAGTACCGGAATTTATGCATGTTTCCTGATGCCTAAGCAACGGCCGGCCGATCTTGAAATTATTAATGCAAATGGTGTTCTTTACTATGATAAGCCAACCAATCAGTTCCGTATCACTACAAAGGAAAAACTGGAGAAACCCGGAATCGCCGGAAACTTCCTAAGCCTCGATGATAAAAAATGTGAAGTGTACGGAGAAGGTAAACTCAACTTCGGGTCGGATCTCGGCCAGTTGCGTTTAGCTACTGTTGGTACTGTTGAAAACAGTCTCGGTAATGATAAAACCAGCTTCGACATTTTAGCGGCAGTCGATTTTTATTTCTCCGAAGACGCGCTGAAAGTTATGAGTAATCAGCTTTCGACAAATGCGATGTTAAAGCCTACTCAGGATGCCGGCCGAAAAACATTTGAGCATGGTATGGTCGAACTGGTTGGCAAAGAGAAAGCTGATAAGTATATAGCCGAACTGAATCTTTACGGATCATTTAAAAAGATTCCGGATGACTTGAGACATACCATTTTCATTACTGAACTTAAAATGGAATGGAATAATGATAGCCGCACGTACCGTTCGGTCGGCCAGATTGGAATCGGCAGTATCGATAAAGTTAGCATTAACAGAAGAGTCGATGGAGTAGTGGAAATCGCGCATAAAAGAAGCGGTGATGTTCTAAACATTTACCTCGAACCTGAAAAGGGTCAGTGGTATTACTTCAGTTATACCCGGGGAGTGCTACAGACCATTTCATCCTACAGCGCCTTTAACGACGAAATTATTAAGCTTAAACCTGAAAAAAGAGTCAATAAAGAGAAGGATAAGCCTGATTTTGAATACATAATGTCAACTGACAGGACTGTAAAAAACTTCCTGAGAAAATTAAAACCTGCCGAAGAGGGAGAAGAAAAATAGAAGTTCTTTATTTTTCTTAAGGTTATATTAGCTTTGCCAAAATAGTTAATCACTATTGCTGACATTACCTAATATATTTGGTTTACTCGTCGCCTATCTGGTAGGGTCAATTCCCTCCGCAGTATGGGTTGGCCGAACGTTTTATAATATTGATGTTCGTGAGTATGGCAGCGGAAATGCGGGAGCCACGAATACATTCAGAGTCCTTGGCAAGAAGCCCGGAATCGTAGTCCTGATCATGGACATTCTGAAGGGTTTTTTAGCGGTAAAACTCGCCTACATAATGGGTGATTATGACTCACAATCCCCGGAATTCATTGACTTTGAACTTGCTCTGGCAGTTTGCGGACTTTTAGGACATATTTTTCCGGTTTTTGTCGGTTTCAGAGGTGGAAAAGGAGTCGCGACAACACTCGGCATCCTGATAGCAGTTCATCCCCAGGCAGCTTTAATTTGCGCAAGCGCCTTTATTGTGACTCTGTATTTATCTGGATATGTTTCCCTGAGCAGTATGGTAAGCGGAATTTTATTCCCGGTCGTAATTATGGTTTTCTATTCAACCAATTCGAGTATAAATATTTTTTCTCTGGCCATGGCTATACTCGTTCTTGTAACTCATCAGCGAAACATCGAACGACTGCTCCGCAAAGAAGAATCAAGAGTTAGGTGGTATCGTAAGAGACTTTTTTGACCGCCCGTATTTTTTCTCAAATTCAGTATCAGTCAGATTACTTTCAAGCTGTAAAACTTTTAACTGGTCAAGATAGGCCCGTTCTTTATAACCGATAAAGTGGAACGCCATGGAGCGTTGGAAATATGCCTCGGCAAATTTCGGATTAAGCCTGATGGCCCTTGAAAAATCCTTCAAAGCCGACACAACGTTCGAAGGATTCAACTCCAATCTTGTCAACTTTAAAAATCCGCGACGATGATAGGCTATCGGGTTATCCGGGTTGTTTTCAATGCTGCTGTTGTAAAGTTTTAATGCCGCTTCAAAATTTTTAAGACTGTCTTCTCTGAAAGCATCAGCAAGCTTCTCATTGGCCTTAACAATATCAATGACCTTATAGTTGTTAATCAGCAGATCTGCCATCAATCCCTGATCCTGACGGTATTTTAATAGCACATAATCCTCATAACCGGTTGCCCTGAACAGATTATGAAACTGCCTCGGATTTAATACCAATGACAAAAGATAAACAAAGAATATTATTGAAAACACTAAAGTGCCTGCCGGCTTATCCTGAACGTACTTAAAGGACAGCATCATGAAAATAAAAAAAGCTGATGCGACGGGGACGATTATAAATTTTGAATCAAGCCAGTATTGAAGTATCGTAAGCGATCCAAACAATGAAGAAACCAAGACCAATCTTGCCAGAATGGTTCTGAATACCGTTCTTGAAAACAGAATCGAAATAGCCAGAGACAGGACTGATATATTCAGGATGACAGAAGCAATTCCGTACCCAAATCTTCTTAATACAATTGCCGCTACAATCAGTAAACAGGAAATAAAAATCAAACTCCGATTTTTCATATTTCGCAAATATAATTCATACTTTTTTTGTTGACAATTTCCCCTAAAAACATGTTGAGAATAACATCAACTGTCATCCGTTTAACTATTGACATAGCCTTAAATTTACGTTTCATAAAGTATATTCTGATTAATGATTAAGTGGGTAAAAATCACTTTGGCGGTGATTTGTATATTAATTAAAGTCAATATTGCCTTTGCTTCTCAACCCGTGTATTACAGCGAAGAGGCAGCCAGATGGGCCGATTCTGTCATGCAGAATCTCTCCCGCGACGAACGTATTGCTCAACTTATGATGGTCTCAGCATATAGTAATAAAGACTATCTGCACATTATTGACATTCGCAACTTAGTTGGCCGTTATGGTATTGGCGGCTTAATTTTCTTTCAGGGTGGTCCGGTCAGGGAAGCTTACCTGAATAACGAATATCAAAGACTTTCAAAGGTTCCTTTGCTTATCGGTATGGATGCTGAATGGGGTCTTGCCATGCGAATAGATAGTACACTCAGATTCCCGAGACAAATGACGATGTCGGCAGTTACCGACGACAGTGCGGTTTACAAAATGGGGAAGGAGATCGCCTTCCATTGTAACAGAATGGGTATTCATGTAAACTTCGCGCCTGATGCGGATATTAACGATAATCCCTTAAACCCGGTTATCGGCAGCCGCTCGTTTGGCGACGACCGGGAAACAGTTTCTAATAATTCAATTGAATACATGAAGGCATTACAGGATAATCTTGTTCTTCCGACCGGAAAACATTTTCCGGGACATGGTAATACTGACAGCGATTCCCACCTGACGCTGCCAATAGTTCACCAGGACAGATCTTCGCTCGATTCAATCGAGTTGTATCCTTTCCGTAAGTTAATTGATGCAGGAATAGGAGGAATGATGGTTGCGCACCTGAACGTGCCATCACTGGATTCTACTCCTGACCTTCCTTCAACACTTTCTGTTAAAATTGTTACTGGCTTACTCAAGGGTGAAATGAATTTTAACGGACTGGTCTTTACGGATGCTTTGAACATGAAAGGAGTCAGTATCTGTTATCGCCCGGGCTATGTAGAAAAAATGGCTCTCATGGCCGGTAACGATGTTTTAATATGTTCCGAAGACGTTCCAACGGCTATAAAGGAAATACATCTTGCAATTGAAAACTGCGAAATGGATGAAGCTTTTGTCTATAATAAGGTGCGGAATATTCTGATGTTGAAATACTGGTGCGGACTTAACAAGAAGCCTTTTATAAATGTTACAAATCTGGTCAGCGATCTGAACAACCCACAAGGCCGCATTTTACAACGCGAGTTATATCAAAAGGCGATAACCGTTTTAGTGAATAAGGATTCCCTGTTGCCATTTCGCGGAAAAGATTCTTTAAGAGTTGCCAGTGTCGTATTCGGAGATAAACTCAATAACGATTTTCAGCAGCAATTAAAAATGTACGGACCGGTTGATATTTATTCAGTAGAAAAAGATCCAACGTTCGAAGTGAAATCCGCTCTCTTTAATTTCCTGGCTAATTATGATCACGTTATAGTCAGTATTCATGGAACTTCGATGAAAGCCCAGAATAGTTTCGGAATCTCCGACAATACTGCACGATTTATTGATTCGATTATGTCAACATATAAAACCGTATTTGTTGACTTCGGAAATGCCTACACACTCTCAAGGTTTCAGAAGACTGATAAAGCAAAAGCAGTTGTACTTGCCTATGAGGATTTTCAACTGACACATTCAATCACTGCGCAAATTATTATGGGAGGATTATCGGCTGAAGGAAGAATTCCCGTAACTTCTGTTTTCGAAAGAGGTAGTGGCGTAAATACGGGTAAACCGATAAGATTGCAGTATTCATTTCCCGAAGATGCCGGACTTTCATCGGAGAAACTAAGCAGGATTGATACGATCGTTCAGGATGCCATAAATGCCTGCGCGATTCCGGGTGCCCAGGTATTGGTTGCCCGGCATGGTAAAATTGTATACCAGAAAGCGTTCGGCACATTTACTTATGGCTTGCAGGATACGGTTCGTAACACTTCAATTTATGACATCGCTTCAATTTCAAAAATAGCAGCGACCGCTCTTGGAGCGATGAAATTGTATGAGAAAAAGAAATTTGACTTTAGCCATGGTTTATCAAAGTATCTGCCGAAAGTAAAACATACGAACAAGCAAAATCTGAACCTGCGTGATATCATGACACATCAGGCAGGACTGCAATCATGGATACCTTTTTATAAAGAAACGTTAACAGAAGGCGCACTTTCAAACAAACTCTATTCAAAAACACTTTCGGGCGACTATACGGTACATGTGGCTGACAGTATTTATCTGGACAAGGATTATATAAATATTCTGAAAGAAAAAATATACGAGTCAGCTGTTACTGAGCCCGGCAAATATGTCTACAGCGATCTCGGTCCGATTCTCATGAAGGAAGTTATTGAAAATATTACCGATGAGCCATTCGATAAATACATAACCGAGAATTTTTATAATCCGTTATACCTTTCGAAAACAACTTTTAATCCGCTTCATAAATTCAGACGAAACGAAATTGTGCCAACGGAAAATGATACAACCTTTCGTCATCAGCTTATTCAGGGTTACGTTCATGATCCTGCAGCGGCTATGTTTGGTGGCGTTTCGGGAAACGCTGGTGTTTTCAGCACTTCGAACGACTTGGCGGTAATCATGCAGATGCTGCTGAACAAAGGTGTTTATGGCGGTCACAGATTCTTAAAGGAGAGCACTGTGGAGTTATTTACAAAACAGCAGATCCCGGGCAACCGCCGCGGACTTTTATTCGACAAACCTGAAACGGATTTAACAAAATCCAGTCCGTGTTCAAAGTCAGCTCCCGCATCAGTCTTCGGTCACCAGGGATTTACGGGCACATGCGCCTGGGCCGATCCTGACAACGATCTCATATATATTTTCCTTTCCAATCGTGTTAATCCTGATGCAACAAACGACAAGCTTGTAAAAATGAATGTACGAACCAGCATCCAGGAAACGATTTACGAAGCAATTATCAGGTAAAAAATAGTACTTTTAAGTATAGTTGCACATTGAATTAGCATGGAGAAATTCAAAATTTGCAGCCCTTAAATCTTCATTATTCATTCTTCAATATTCAATCTCATTTATTCCCTACCTTAGCATTCTCAAGAAATTATATGAATATCGGAATTCTTTGTTACCCGACTTTCGGAGGTAGCGGTGTTGTTGCAACAGAATTAGGAAAGGCTTTAGCTGCAAAGGGACATAACGTTCATTTTATTACGTATAGTCAGCCCGTCAGACTCGACCACTTCGTAGAAAACGTTTATTATCATGAAGTAAGTGTTCCTGATTATCCTTTGTTTGAATATGCTCCTTATGAAACCGCTTTAACGAGTAAACTTGTTGATGTGGCAGGTCATGAAGGA
>CAZAON010000017.1:0-5473 GCA_964486655.1 uncultured Flavobacteriales bacterium | reverse complement strand
ATTCCCGTTTGTAACACCTGCCGGCAAAACAATTCCGGAAGTAATCTGCGTCCAGGTATCGCCAAAATCATTCGAACGAAAAAATGCAGAATCTGTCGTTGCCGCATACAGCACTCTTGATACCGGTGTCTTTTGTTTCAGATCATCAAATTCCCTGTTAGTGGTTTTTAACGTCCAGGTATTTCCTCCATTTGTTGTTTTATATATACCACCGCTTGTCGCCGCAACAATAATGTTATTGTTGTTCGGATCCATTACCATTTCAACAACTATTTTATTGTTCAGTGATGTCTGCGTAAAATTCTGTCCGCCATCGGTAGACTTCCAGACTCCGGTCGCACCTCCCCATGTATAATAGTAATTGTGGTCTCCTGCTCCGAGATAAATGATCTGATCATTCGAAAAGTCAACACAAACCGATGCCAGAGCGCTAAAAACAATTTTGTCAGTTCCCGGAGTTACCGACCAGCTTGTTCCTCCGTTCGTAGAAATGAATAATCCGCCACGTGCCGAAACAGCGTATATTTTATTTGAATTCGTCGGATGAAATTTCATCTGACTAACGCGGCTGATGCCATGAATCTGTCCGCTTGCATTCGTAGGAAATAACGCCGGCAGATAAGCACTCCAGTTTGACGTCTGTGAATGAGCGCAAACAACAGTCAGAATTAATATTAATAGAAAGGTAAATCGTTTACTCATTAAATTCTACGGTTGTTTATTTCAGTTGCTTTTTTTCTTCCTCTTGTTGCAAAATTATTTTCATTCGTTCAGCGTCTGTTAAAATTCTGCCGTCTTCCTGAACATATGGTTTTACATCTCTCTTCCAGCGGTTAAATTTTTTAATGTTATACTTCAAAACCTCATCGTCATTTTTCTTTTTCAATTCATCCGCACTGAGTACAACATTTTTATCTTTTTTCTTTTCCTTCTCGACTTCTCTTTTCATTTCATTCAGATCATTTTCCTCTCCCATTTTTTCTTCTTCTTCCATGACTGGCATTGGATGCGTGAGAAAGTATGTGTCGAATGCTTTAATCGCTTCGTAATAATTGGTGTTGGGATCATTCATCATCGGGATCCAGGCAGGAGTTGCCGAATAGTCTTTTTTTGAATCTGTAACAGAATTCTGTGCATAGCCATGCAGACACAAAATGAAATGTATCAGAATCAGAAGGAAAAATGGTTTATGATTTTTCAATTTTTGTGTTTCTATTTTGTGAGACAGACCTTCATAAACAGCAGTCCGCATACTTTGTTTTTGAGACAAATAGCAATACGCTAATTAAGTTTTTCAGGGATCTTCAGATATCGTTGATGAAATATCTGCGCACTTCAAACTTAAAAAAAATGTGGCAGGAATGCAAGAAATAGCCGCCAAAACTGATTAAAGTCATCTATTCGTGTAAATACTGCATTATCTGTTTTTTATATTCGGTAAAGTGAAAAGAAAGGCATTAAAATTATCAGCAAAATGTCCTTTTATTTTAAAATCTTGCCGCTTTTCTTTAGGTTTACCCCATGCAATCTGCGACGAACGACCAATCTGTTTTTTCATACCAAAATACAATTCAATTTGCCAGGGCTGCCGATGAGGCCGATCCGCTTAAATTATTCCGCGAAAAATTTTACTTCCCAAATTTCGACGGACAGAATGTTGTTTATCTCACGGGGAATTCGCTCGGACTTGAACCCAAATCGACACAGGATTACGTCATGCGCGAACTTGAAGACTGGGCAACTTTTGGTGTTGAAGGTCATTTTCATGCACGAATGCCCTGGTTCTCTTACCAGGATTTTCTGACTGATCAAATTGCAGTAATTCTGGGCGCGAAATCTTCCGAAGTTGTTTCAATGAATTCGCTAACAACGAATCTGCATCTTCTGCTCGTTTCATTTTACAGACCCGATAAGAAACGTTATAAAATACTTTGCGAGTACGACGCTTTTCCATCCGATCTCTATGCTTTGCAATCTCAGGCTCATTATCACGGATTCAATCCGGACGATGCCATCATTGCATTGCGTCCGAGAGAAGGCGAATATTTATTGAGAGAGGAAGATGTGCTGAAGACAATCGAAGACAATGCCGATTCGCTTGCAACCGTAATGTTGGGAGCGGTGAATTATTACACGGGACAGTTTTTCGATCTGCAGAAAATTTCTGCTGCAGCTCATAAAGTCGGTGCCACGGCCGGATTCAATCTCGCTCATGCAACCGGAAATGTTTTGCTGAAGTTGCATGACTGGGATGTTGATTACGCCTGCTTCTGCAGCTATAAATATTTAAATGCAGGTCCGGGCGGAGTAAGCGGAATTTATATTCACGAACGTCATGGTAACAACGACGAATTACCACGTTTCGCCGGCTGGTGGGGAAATGATCCCGATACACGTTTTAGCATGCCTCGTAAATTCGTTCCGGCAAAAGGAGCCAGAAGCTGGCAGTTGAGTAATGCCCCTGTTTTATCAATGGCAGCACTCAAAGCGTCACTCGATATTTTTTCGGAAGCCGGAATGGAAAGACTGAGAGACAAAAGCGAAAAGCTTACATCATATCTCGAATTCATCATCAATGAAATTAACGAAGGAGAAAAAGATGAAAGTAAAAAGCATATTCGTATAATAACTCCGACAGATGTGAGTAAACGTGGTTGTCAGCTTTCGCTGATCATAAAAAAGAATGCTAAAAAAGTTCACCAGCAACTTACAGAACATGGTGTCATCACCGACTGGCGCGAGCCTGATGTGATTCGTGCCGCGCCTGTTCCATTATATAATAACTTCGAAGACATTTTTAAATTCGGAAAAATTCTTTCCGCATCAATTGTAAAATAAAATCATGAGCCAGGATAAGATTATCATTCTCGGAGCCGGACTTGTCGGGTCGCTGTTGTCAATTTACCTTCTGAAGCGTGGGTACAAAGTTGAAATCTACGAACGTCGCGGTGACATGCGAAATGAAAACATGTCAGCCGGTAAATCAATAAACCTCGCCTTATCTGATCGGGGCTGGAAAGGTCTGAAAGGCGCGGGAATAGAGGAGGAGATACGGAAAGTTGCCATCCCGATGCACGGTAGAACCATTCACACCACAAGCGGTGAGATGGCTTATCAGCCTTATGGTGAAAAAGGTCAGTCGATTTATGCGACATCGCGCGGTCTGTTAAACTGCGTGATGATGACAGAGGCAGAAAAGCATGGCGCGAAAATATTTTTCAATGAGCGTTGCACGAATGTCGACCTCGAAAGCCGAACTGTTGCTTTCGGGGATAAAAAGGTAACAGGCCGATTGATATTCGGAGCAGACGGAGCTTTCTCTGCCGGGCGATTAGGTATGCAGCTTGGCACCGACCGGTTTGAATATTCACAGCATTATCTTGAACATGGTTACAAAGAACTGGTTATTCCTCCCGGAAAAGACGGATCGTTTTTAATTGAGAAAAATTCTCTGCACATCTGGCCTCGTGGCGGTTACATGCTCATCGCTCTTCCGAATCTCGACGGAAGTTTTACCTGTACATTGTTCTTTCCATTCGAAGGAAAAGATTCATTTGCTGCAATCAAAACAAAAGATGATTGTGTGAATTTTTTCAAACGCGTTTTTCCCGATGCAGTTTCTTTGATGCCGACTCTTGCAGAAGATTTCTTTGCGAATCCCACCGGATCACTTGTTACCGTAAAATGTTTCCCATGGAAATATAAAGATCATGTTTGCCTTATAGGTGATGCGGCTCATGCTATCGTGCCGTTTTACGGACAGGGGATGAATTGCGGCTTCGAGGATTGTACGGTTCTCGACGAATTGATGGGGAAGCACGGCGATAACTGGTCTGTCATTCTCGAAGAGTTTCAACGTTTGCGCAAACCAAACAGCGATGCGATTGCAGAACTTGCCGTCATGAATTTTATAGAAATGCGTGATCTCGTCGGAAGCCAGAAATTTTTATTGCAGAAAAAGATCGAAGCGAGGATTCATGAGAAGCATCCGAATATATGGCTGCCTTTATATTCTCAGGTTACATTCAGCGATATTCCATATTCAGTCGCCCTCGAAAACGGTAAAAAGCAGGAAGCCATCATGCGTAAAGTCATGGCGCTTGAGAATATCGAACAGAAATGGGACAGCAGTGAAGTTGAACAAATGATCATCGGAAGTCTGTCTTAATGACTCTTTATAGCGGTACCTTGAAGAATTCAACATCTTATTTAAAGCAGATCGCAGATGCATGGCGGCATGCCTGGACTTTTAAATCGTTCAGGGTGCAATCTTTCATCACGCTTGTTGTTGTCATTTCGTTCACCGTTATTTTCAACTGGTTCTTCGACTTCATTGAGGCAAGACAAGGTCAAATGCTTGGAGATTACCTGCTCGATTATCTCCCTTCTTACGATGTTTCATGGGTGGTTTTTTTCTTCCTGTATAGCGGAATTGTTTTTGGCGTTTACTATCACCTCATTCATCCGAAAACCATCTTACTCGCATTTCAGACATATGTACTCGTAACATTGGTTCGTATCTGCACAATTACACTATGGCCACTGGAACCGCCTGTAGGTTACATGCCTTTGCGCGAACCTTTCGTGCAGTTGTTTACGTCCGACGGAAAAATTATTTCGAAAGATTTATTCTTTTCCGGCCACATGTCTACCATTCTCTCGCTGTACTTCGCGTCTCACCGGATGTATATCAAGAACTTTTTATTTTTCTGCTCCGTTATGATCGGCACTATGGTGTTGCTGCAACATGTACATTATACGATCGACGTAATCTTTGCTGTGCCGGCAACGTGGGTGGTGTATTATTTTTGCAGAAGGTACCTGGGAGGGAAGGCATATTAAATGTAAGACATAATTTTTACTACGTCAGTCTTCATTCAAAAACGGATTCTCCCGTCTTTCATTTCCAATTGTCGTCGCTGGTCCGTGGCCGGGATAAACTTTTACATCATCATCCAGCACCATTAGTTTTTCCTTTATACTTCTGATCAACGTTGCATAGTCCCCGCCCGGCAGGTCGGTGCGTCCGATACTATGCATAAAAAGTACATCACCCGAAATAAGGTTACTACTTTCGACATGGTAAAAGGAAAAACTACCCGGACTATGTCCCGGAGTGAATAGGGTTTTCAACCTCGTCTTGCCAAATGTGATATCTTCATTCTCCAGCACCGGAAGAGTTGCTTCAGGTGAAGGCTCAACATTTATTCCCCATAGCTGACCATATTGCGCCGCCGCATGCAACAGCTTTTCTTCAATGAAACTCATCTGAATCGGTATGTTGTACTTGCCGCATAAATAATTATTACCGAGAATGTGGTCAATATGTGCATGGGTCAGAAGTATCTTAACCGGTTTTAGTTTTTGGTTATCAATGTATTGCGATAACTCAGCTTTTTCCTGTTCTGTATAACATCCCGGATCAACAATGATACATTCATTAGTCTCATCCGAAAGGATGTATGTATTTTCC
>CAZAON010000016.1:0-7538 GCA_964486655.1 uncultured Flavobacteriales bacterium | reverse complement strand
TTGAATTACAGGGACGTGATATTTATATAAGAGAAGGATGTTATGTCTGCCATTCACAAATGATACGGCCATTCCGTTTTGAAACTGAGCGTTACGGAGAATATTCAAAACCGGGTGAATTTGTTTATGACCATCCATTTCAGTGGGGAAGTAAACGTACCGGGCCGGATTTAGCGCGTGAAGGAAAAAAATATCCGAACTCCTGGCATTACAATCACATGGAAGATCCTCGTACCATGTCGCCGGGAAGTATTATGCCTCCATATCCTCACATGATTGAAAATGATCTCGACATTACTTCCACAGCTGCAAAGATCAGAGCGATGCAAACGCTTGGTGTACCGTATGAGCAGGGTTACGATCAGGTTGCAAACAACGACCTGATGAACCAGGCAAAACAAATCAGTGATGATCTTGCCAAAGACGGAATTAAGGTCGACAGCAAAAAAGAAATCATCGCCATGATTGCCTATCTCCAGAGACTTGGAACAGATATTAAAAATGAAAAATTAATCGGACAGCAATAAAATAAAACCATGTATAAAGAAGTATTATCAGGAATTGAAGGAATCGGAATTTATCCGGCTATCTCCTTTGTTGTTTTCTTCGTTTTCTTTCTTGCAATTACGGTATGGACAATTAAGTCGAGGAGCGCAGATTTCGAAGAGGTAAGTAAAACACCATTATCAGATTCAATAGATGCTAACGGTCTAGTTGAACATAATTTTTGAGAATCAGAAATCCCACATGTATATGAAAAGATTCAAATCAATAATCACTTTTTTTCTTCCGGTGCTAACGTCAATATCGGCATTCGCACAAACGGCTGATACAGCTCAACCGAAAGGAGCTCCATTTCCTCAATGGGCAATGGATCCTTCATTATATCTTATTGCAGCTTTATTTGCAATTTTATTAATAACAATTTATGTTCTCTATAAAGTGAACATGACATTGCTTCATGTTATCAGTCCGAAACCGGCAGCAACTGCCGATGAGGCAATAACCAAAATGAGGAAAGATGATAAACCTACTCTGCTCAGACGCATTTACTTAAAAATGGTTGACAGCGTTCCGGTTGAACAGGAAAAGGATGTTATGTTAGATCATGATTATGATGGAATAAAAGAACTTGATAATAATCTCCCACCATGGTGGAAATGGGGATTCTATGTGACAATTTTCTTTGGAGTGGTTTATCTTCTTTACTACCATGTTTCAGGAGTCGGGAAACTTCAGGAAGCGGAATATACTGAGGAAGTACAAATAGCTGCACAGGAAAAAGCAGCACGGTTACTGGCAAGTGCCGATAATGTTAACGAAGAAACAGTTGTTGCATTAAGTGATGCCGAAGGAATTTCGAAAGGTAAAGCAACATTTGATAAGCTATGTGCGGCCTGTCACAGGCCTGATGGCGGCGGACAGGTTGGTCCGAACCTGACAGACGATTTCTGGATTCACGGGGGCGGAATAAAAAACGTATTCAAGACAGTAACATATGGAGTGCCGACTAAAGGAATGATAAGCTGGCAGTCACAATTAAGTCCGAAACAAATTCAGCAAGTTGCTTCATATATTCTGACATTAAAAGGAACGAATCCTCCCGGCGCGAAAGAACCACAGGGAGATATCTGGAAAGAAGAAAATACGGCAAAACCTGATTCTGCGAAACAGGACACCACTTCGGGCGCTGCTAAAGTCGCGGTTCTTACAGTAGAGGGTGAAAAAAAATAAAAAGTGGAAAACGGAGAAAACGAAATTCTGAAAGATGAATCCTTCCGAGACAGTATATCTACCATAACAAAGGAAGGAAAGCGTGCATGGATATATCCAAAGAAACCAAAAGGTAAACTCTTTAATGCGCGTAAGTGGGTTAGCTATGTTTACCTGATCATCTTTTTTGCAATGCCCTGGATAAAGATAAACGGACATCCGTTTATGCTCTTGAATGTTATCCAGCGTAAGTTCGTAATCTTCGGAATTGCATTTTTCCCTCAGGATTTTATCCTCTTTGTTCTTGCTCTTCTTACATTTATAGTTTTCATTGCATTATTTACGGCTTTATTCGGCCGTTTATTTTGCGGCTGGGCATGTCCGCAGACAGTTTTCATGGAAATGGTCTTCAGAAGAATCGAATACCTGATCGAAGGAGACATGATGCAGCAAAAATCACTTGCAAATCGTAAATGGGACAGTTATAAAATTTCAAGAAAGCTCATTAAGCATGGAGTGTTTTTCCTGATTTCATTTCTTATTTCAAATACATTTTTACAATACATCATCGGGACTGAAGAATGGTTAAAAATTATTAATGACGGAGTATCCGCTCATCTGGCCGGATTTATTGCCATTGTAATATTTACAGGCGTATTTTACGGAGTATATGCACGATTCCGTGAACAAGTCTGTATCGTTGTATGCCCTTATGGACGGTTGCAGGGAGTACTTCTCGATCCAAATTCGGTTATAGTCGGCTATGACTATAAGCGCGGTGAACCAAGAGGTAAGATCTCAAAAGCTTCGGAACAAAAAACAGGTGACTGCATAGATTGCAGCATGTGCGTGCATGTTTGTCCGACCGGAATTGATATTCGTAATGGCACTCAGCTCGAATGTATCAATTGCACAGCCTGTATTGATGCCTGTAACGACATTATGGCAAAGACGAATAAGCCACCCGGACTTATCCGTTATACCAGTGAAAATGCGATCAGAAAAGGAACAAAGTTTCATATTACTCCGCGCATTATCGGTTACTCAAGTGTTCTGGCAGTGCTGTTCAGCACACTCGTTGTTTTAATGTCAATCCGTTCAGATATTGAAACAACGATACTGCGCACACCCGGATTGCTTTACCAGAAAACAGAAGACGGACAGGTGAGTAATCTCTACAATATAGAACTGGTCAATAAGACATTTGACAATTTACCGATCGAAATACGAGTCGTTGAACCAAAGGGCAGCATTAAATGGGTAGGAAATGGTATAACACTTTTGAAAGAACAATCAGTTGCTCAGAGTGTTTTCTTCCTCTCCATTCCAAAATCACTGATCGTTAAAACAAAGACTAAAGTAAAGTTTGAGATATATTCTAACGGAGAAAAAATCGACGAAACAGAAACAAACTTTCTTGGTCCGAATAATTGAAACAACTAATATCAACCTGAAATGAAACTAAACTGGGGAGCAAGTATGGCAATTGTATATTCCATCTTCGCTATTATTATGGTCATTTTCGCGGTAAAAGCTTCACAAATAAAGTACGACCTGGTTACTGAAAATTACTATGACGAGGCCGTCAAATACCAGGACAGAATTGATGAAAATGCCAATGCGCAGAATGCATCTTCAAAGTTATCCTTCAATTACAATACAAATTCCAAATCACTATTGGTAAACGTAACCGGATCTGAAAAGGAATTATCAGGCAAACTATCATTCTACAAGCCCGATAAAGCGTCGAATGACTTTGCAATAAATTTTCAGACTGATGCTTCAGGTATTCAGAGTATTCCGCTGCAAAACCTGTCACACGGTTACTGGAGAGTGACAGCAAATTATGTGGTGAATGGAAAAAATTGTCTGGAACAAAAAAGAATATTTATTCCCTGATAAATGGACTTAGCATATTACATGTCGGCACTTGCAATTGGATTCCTCGGAAGTTTCCATTGCGCAGGCATGTGCGGTCCGATAGCTCTAATGCTGCCACAAAGCTCCGGTTCAACCGGAAAAATTATTGGAGGAAGACTGATTTACAATACGGGAAGAGTGCTGACGTATGTACTGATAGGAGTACTTTTTGGTGTGCTCGGATTAACAGTGGCTATAAAAGGATTTCAAAGAGAACTAAGCATTATTTCGGGAGCACTTATTTTACTGACGATTATTCTCAATTCCATAAATAAAAACTGGTTCAGGATTTTTAATTCTTCGAATTTTATAAGTACCGCTGTCAGAGGCAGGTTGAAAAAACTTTTCGCAAGTAAAACATTGCTTTCATTGTTTTTTATCGGCGTATTAAACGGACTGCTCCCATGCGGATTTGTTTACCTGGCCATTGCGGGTGCGGCTTCGGCGGGATCCATCGGGGGAGGCGCCATTTACATGGCACTGTTCGGACTTGGAACATTTCCGATGATGGCAACCATTTCTGTAGCCGTGAATTATTTCGGAATGAGGTTTAGGAAATTATTTTCCAAAATTACCGTACCTGTTGCACTAGCGCTTGGAGTGTTTTTAATTTACCGCGGTACAATCATGGACCAAAAATCTTGTCATGACACTGAGAATGTGAATCACAAGGTTAGTTGTGTGGTTCCGGATTGTAATGTAAATAGTGAGTCGTCGATTAGGTAATGTTCACCACAGTGATTCAGGAAAAAACGGAGAAGAGATCAACTGCCTCTGCACAGGTACTTCGACAGAGCTCAGCACAGGCACTACGAAAGCACACTCTCTGCGCCTGCCAGAAAATTATTTTTTACAACGGAGACACGGAGAAAACTGAGTTACTCAGAAAATAACAATTTATTTCTTTGTGAAAGAAAAAGACTTTTTCAAAAGCAAAAATCCGATTAAGGCCGACATGACAGAAGCGGCGATGATAGCTATTTTGGAATTATTGACTAAATGAATATCGTTGAAAGCTAACATCGTAATAAATATAGACATCGTAAAACCGATACCACCTAAAAATCCAACAGAAATAATATGTTTCCATTTTATTTTTTCCGGCAATGCAGAGACGCCGGCATAAACAGAGAGAAAAGCAAATAATGAAATTCCCAATGGTTTTCCGATAACAAGTCCGAAGAAGATACCAAGAACTTCAGGATGGGTAATATCCTTAACCACGTCGGCCCCTATTTCAATAATAGTGTTAGCTGCAGCAAAAACTGGTAGTATAAAAAATGCCACCGGTTTATGAAGAAAATGCTGAAGTTTATACGAAATTGAATTATCACCCCCTTTTCCGAAAGGGATTGCAAATGCAAGCATTACGCCTGTAATCGTTGCATGAACACCTGAATGTAACATGAAATACCACATAGCAACTCCGCCTATCAGATAAGGAAGAAGAATATAAACCTTAAACCTTCCGAGAGCGAAAAGGACAGCCCAGATTGAAAGCGCGATAAAAAGATTAGTCAGGTTAAGATCGCTGCTGTAAAAGACAGCAATGATAATAATGGCGCCCAGATCATCGATTACAGCGAGAGCGGTTAGAAATATTTTTAACGATAAAGGAACACGGTTGCCGAGCAGGGATAATATTCCAATTGCAAAGGCGATATCGGTTGCCATTGGGATACCAAATCCCGAATGTGTCGGCCGGCCATTATTCAGGAATAAATAAATACAGGCCGGAATTATCATTCCGCCCACAGCCGCGAAAATAGGCAAAGAAGCTTTCCTGAAACCGGAAAGTTCGCCGATATAAATTTCCCTCTCAAGTTCTAGTCCGATCAGCAAAAAGAAAATGGCCATGAGTCCGTCGTTGACCCAATGTATCAGATTATGCCCCGCAAATTCTGTATTCCAGAACGATGCATAATCTCCGCCGGCCGCGGAATTCGTAATTATCATCGAAATGGCAGTTACAAAGACTAAGATTAGTCCGCCTGCCTTTTCACTGTTGAAAAAATCTTTGTAAAGATTTCTGATTTTCATTCTGTTCAAATGTAATAAAGCAATTGACATTAAAAAACAGGATTAACAGATATAAACAAAAGACTATAAAAAGTTTGAAAGTAATATGCTAATTCCTGATTCTCAATTTACTCTGCCTCAACCTGTAATTAACAACCGCTTTGATTTCCTCGAAACTACAATCAGAAACATTTTCCTTTATTAATTTCAAACTTCCTTCTCCATGTTCATCAATTACCGAAGAGATTCTGGATAATTTTTCTTTTGATACAAATTTCAGAACATTTAATTCACCCGAAATAATGTAAGGCAATAAATGATCTGCAATTGTTCCTTCTTTCAAATTACGTGCTTTAGCAATTTCACCGACTGATTTACCTTTTAGAAATAAATCATAAGAAATTTTCCGAGTATCATTATCTAGAACGCTCGTTTTCTTTTTCGGAGGAACAAAGTCCTTTTCATACATCTTTGATTCAAGCTTTCTTTCCCTGCAATACTCTATTATAGCTGAAATGAAAGTTGAGCCGAACTTTTGAATTTTATTCGCACCGAACCCTGTAATATGCTTCAGATCCAATTCGGAAAATGGTAAATAAGTGGCCATTTCCGCCAGCGTATTATCGTTTAAAATTAAATAAGCAGGGAGATTGTCCTTAGCAGCTAATTGCTGTCTGATTCTTTTCAGTACTTCGAATAATTCCTGATCATACAAAACAACTTGCTCTTTGTTTGCATAACGCTCACGTCGTTCTTTTCGCTCAACTTTTTTGTGTTTTAGTCGCTCTAATAATACCTTTTTATCATTGAACAAAACCATTTCTCCTTTTTCAGTTATCTGCAAATTTCCAAACTCGCCGTTTTGCTTTAAATAACCCTGATCAATTAATTGTTTGAAGTAGTGTTTCCATTCATCCATGCTGAATTCATTTCCCTTTCCGAATGTCGGCAGGAATTTATGGTCATCAAATATCTTTGCAGATGAGCTTCCCTTCAGAAAATTGACAACATATATTACTCCGAACCTCTCTTTCAGTCTGCGTACTGCCGACAAAGCCTTTTGTGCTATTACAGTAGCATCGAAGTGATCGGTAGATTCCCTCCGCAGGCATATATCACAATTGCCGCAAGGACCATCAAAAGATTCGTCAAAATAATTTAACAGGTACTTTCTGCGACATGTATATGATGAACAGAAGGCTCCTATTTGTTCAAGCTTGTTTTTCATGATTGAAGCATGATCGCTGCTCTGCTCATCCGAAATCATTCTTTTTAGCTTCGTAATATCGCTGTAACTGTACAATAACAAAGCCTGTGAAGGCATTCCATCCCTGCCCACCCGACCGGTCTCCTGATAATAACTCTCAATGTTTTTCGGCACACTCGTATGAATCACATAACGCACATTTGACTTATCAATTCCCATTCCGAATGCAATCGTCGCTACAATTATTTTTATTTCATCCCTCTTGAATTTCTCCTGGCGCTCACTTCGGACTGAATTATCAAGTCCGGCATGATAAGCCTCAGCACTATATCCCTTGTCTCTTAATTTTTCGGCCGTAACTTCCGTTTCAATTCTTGAAAGACAATAAATTATTCCGGAATGTTCCCTGTTAGCATCGACAAAATCCAGCACCCTGCTAAAATGATTCACCTTGTCTTCTACCATGTAGCGGATGTTACTGCGATTGAAACTCGAAATAAAAATTTCCGGATCATGCATACGCAGCTTATCAATAATATCCTTCCTCGTCAGCTTGTCGGCCGTCGCCGTAAGCGCTACAATCGGCACATCAGGAAATTCAGTCTTCAATCCGGACAATGAAAGATAGTCGGGCCGGAAATCATGCCCCCAGTGCGATATGCAATGCGCTTCATCTATG
>CAZAON010000015.1:0-1600 GCA_964486655.1 uncultured Flavobacteriales bacterium | reverse complement strand
GGCTTGCAGCTTCAAGGACCAGAATGGTTATTTGTGGATGTTCGGCGGAATTAGCAGCCAAGGCTATTCATGTGATATTTGGCGCTTTGTACCTGATACAAATTGCGGACAAAATACTTTTCCCAATGCTTGTTTTTCTCCGGTCGATTCGTCTATTTGCCCCGGTACATGCATAAACTTTAATAATTGTTCTGTTGCAGCTACTACCTATGTTTGGTATTTTTCGGGAGGGTCTCCATCCACATCAACAGATCAGTTTCCTTCCGGAATTTGCTACAGTACGCCGGGCAACTATGATGTGTCGCTCACCGCAACAAACGCATCCGGAAGCAGTACTTATTCTTGTACAGCATGCATTACTGTTTATCCCAGTCCGCCACCGCAGGGCATTGCTCAGGGTGGTGATACCCTTTTTGCAAATCCGGGAGCTGTCAGCTACCAATGGTATTTCAACGCCAACAGTATTCCCGGCGCTACAAATTATTATTATGTTGCTCCTTCAAGCGGCGATTACAATGTTGTTGCCACTGATGCTAATGGCTGTGAAGTGGAAGCTGTAATCTTCAATGTGATTGCATCTGTTTCTCCCATTTATTTGAGAGGGGGTCAGGGAGTGAAGCTTTTTCCCAATCCTGTAGATGACGAATTGGAAATTTTAAATTTAGAAGATGGAAAAGAAATTGACATTGCTATTTACAATCTGCTATGTGAAAAGGTTTACCAGACTGTTGATTGCAAATTGCCTGTGATAGACTGTCGGTTTCTTCAGCCGGGATTATACTTTATTGAAATCACCAGTGACAGTCAAACCTTTCATGCAAGTTTTGTGAAGGAGTAATTCTTACCATAGAGGATTAACTGTAACAAAATTTAATTCACTCTATTGGTTTTTGCCTTATTCCTCGCCTTATCTCAAACCTTTGGGCCACCCCGAAATTTAGGGCGAATGACATCGTTAAGTATTTTATATGGGAGATAATAAAGGATGGATTGGAACGAGATCCCGGAATCTCCGATAATTAACATTCTAATTCTGTCATTCCAATCTCGTTTGGGGGCTTGCAGCAGTGCAGCACCGAAATCTTCACTAAGAAACGAAATTATTAATTGCTGCATTGTTGCAATCTTCCTGTTATGCGCATGTATTGAACTCAAAGGTAAGTAACGTTTATCTGTGCTTGTAAAGAAATCCTAAAGAGCCCTTGAAAAGCTGTTCAGAATAAATGTCGCCAATTTTGTAATTATTAAATGCTGACGGCTCAACTTTAATTTCAACTTTTCTATTCAATTCCTTAGAATCAATCTCAAAGTAATGCCTAATCCTACTACGGTTGTCAATTGCGTTCTTGTACGTAATTTTTCCCTCAAGAACAATTTGCTCTTGATGCCCTAAATATCGGTTTGTCAATCCAATTACACTTTTCATCAATGCAAAGTAGAGCAAAATTAAACCTGGTGATGTGATTATTAAAAGCCAAATTAACTTTAATCTGCTTTTAAGTCTTTTATCAATCCCTCTTAAAATGTTGTAGTATTCTTCTTTGAGTCCAAAAAGAAGCATGTCTGTTGCAATTCCTAGAATAATTATCGGAATAAATAA
>CAZAON010000014.1:0-3018 GCA_964486655.1 uncultured Flavobacteriales bacterium | reverse complement strand
TTTTCCAGCCTGCCTGATATGGAGTACCGCCGTATAATCGCGCCCAAATAGAATCGCCAATTGTAGAAGTCTTCACTACAAAAATTTCATTATTTAAAGAATCTTGATATAATCCTGTAAGTAGGAAACCATTTGAAATTTTTGATATTGCACCGACACCCTGAATCCAAGAACTTGCATGTGGAAATTTAAATAAGTGTATATCATTTAAATCACCATTGTTGTCCAGTTTAACTAAAGTAGGAGCTGTTAAATCTCCCATTCCATCATTCCACATAGTAGTTATAGCAGTATAAAAATATCCTGAGTCAACTAATATACTTCTCGCTGATTCAATCCAGCTGCCATTTTGGTCGAATCTTTTATTGAAATAGACCTGTGCCTCACAATTAAGACACAGGTCTATTATTAATAAAATGAAGATTAATTTCTTCATGAATATTATTTAATATGAACTATTCTGAATGAATGCCAATCGTGGTTGTCATCTAAAATTGAAAGAATATAAATTCCATCACCTAAACCGGATACATCCATTGTAAAATAGTTTGTTAAATTACTGTTCACTTCCTTTATTAATTTACCATAAAGATCATTAACTTTAATCAAAACCAGCTTTTTTTCACTGCTTGTAATTGTTAATTCATCTATGGCAGGGTTGGGAAATAATGACATTGTTTCCTCTAAAGTAGTGAAATTTTTCCTTAGATTTGAATTAGTTTCTGGATACTTTACCACCTCGGGGAATGATTCACCGTACAGATAACTGAGAATATTTTTTGCCGCTGTATAGCCATATTTTGATGAATCCGTTTGTACGATTGATTGTAAACGTGATTTTCTTCAGAATTATTTCGCATTGATACTTTACTCCGTGTTTCTCCGTATCTCCGAATCTCCGTGTTAAAAAACCTCCCTCAACTTCCCAATCACCACCCGATCAATCGGAAAACTAAATTCTTCAACTTTTAATTTTTCCAATCGAACGAATCGAAATGACTGAGCACCTTCTTCTAAGTTCTTAAATTGAAAACGCTCTTCCGCGATTTCAATATTAAATGTCGAAACAGGTTTCATTATATAATAAATACTAATAACCTGCTTCCTTTCATGATAAGCAGAATCAACAAAAAAGTCTGTCGTATAAAAGTGACTGATAATGTCAAACTCAAATCCGGTTTCTTCAATCATCTCCCGTTTCAGACAATCAATCGTCCCTTCACCATATTCCAATCCCCCGCCGGGCAACTTAGTCACATTCTCCCCTCTTACAATTTCATCACTGACAAGCAGGCGATTCTGTTTGTCAATATAAATTCCGTAAACGCGAACGATAAAATCCAATTCTTAATGAGTTATGAGTTATAAGTTATAAGTTATAAGTTATAAGTTATAAGTTATAAGTTATAAGTTAACTGCAAGATAGTAAAGTCTATATTCTATTCTTAAAATTTGCTACATATTAATTCAATTTTGAAGAATTGATGACTAAAAAAACACCTTAGAGTCCTAGAATAACTTATAACTCATAACTTATAACTTATAACTAACAAAGCTGGAATATAAAAAAAAGCATTAACCTTGCATCTAAGTTATGGTTTCCATCCTCATCGTCGGTGCCGGTCCTGCAGGTGCTTCCACTTCCGCTTTTCTCAGTCAGAAAAAGATTCCGCATACGATCATCGACAAAGCATCATTCCCTCGCGATAAGATCTGCGGTGATGCCTTAAGCGGTAAAACGGTTTTAGTACTGAATAAAATGGATCCGAAAATTGTCGATGAGTTCAGTGCTAACAGCTCAGAATATACAGGCAGTTATGGCATCTGCTTTTTTTCACCCGACGGAACAAAACTCGATGTCCCGTTTTCATTAAAACCGGAAAGCCTGAAGAATGCGCCGGGATTCATTTCGAAAAGAATACATTTCGACAATTATTTATACCAACGCATTGATACAAAATATGCGACACTTTTACCCGAAACTGAATTAACCGATTTATTCAGAGAGAATGGGAAAGTGCTTGCAACGTTTACAAACAAAAACGGAAAGTCATCCGGTTATTACGATATTGTAATAGGATCCGACGGCGAACGTTCGATCGTTGCAAAAAAACTTGATCCGGTCAAAAAAGATCTCACTTCTTATTCAGCCGCATTGAGATGTTATTACTCAGGAGTCACCGGAAATCATCCTGAAAAATACATTGAACTTCATTTTATTAAAGACCTCCTGCCGGGATACTTCTGGATTTTTCCGATGAACGATGGCACTGCCAACGTTGGCATCGGCATGCGAAGCGATGTTGTCGCGAAGAAAAAAATAAATCTTCGAAAAAAAATGCTGGAGATTATTTCTGACCATCCTGTAATTGGTCCGAGATTTAAAAATGCAAAGGCCGAAAGCGAAATCAGCGGCTGGGGACTTCCGCTCGGATCAAAAGAAAGAAGTTTATACGGAGACAACTACCTGCTAACCGGAGATGCGGGATCACTGATCGACCCTTTCACAGGCGAGGGAATTGGAAATGCTTTATATACCGGAATGATAGCGGCCGACACAATCGAATACGCTATTCAGCAAAATAATTTCAGCAGCAAAACTTTTTCCATTTATAAAGAAAGAATCCACCGTCAACTGAGTCCCGAATTACAATTAAGCTATAAAATTCAAAAACTGGCTGTTAATGCCTGGCTGTTTAACCTCGTTGTAAAAAAAGCATCCCGAAACAAAACACTTCGTGAAACGATCACAAGTATGTTCGACGATATGGATGTAAGAGCTAATCTTCGTAAGCCGTCGTTCTATCTAAAACTACTTTTTGACAAGATCAATTGAAAATTAAAAATTACAAATTACAAATTACAAATTACGAGGGCCTTGAGATAGCAGTAAGCGAGTTCGAATGTGGAATATGGAATGTGGAATTTGAAATCTGGAATTTGGAATATGGAATTTCTACCCCTACTACCAATCGACAGCCCTCGTAATTTGTAATTTGTAATTTGTAATTTATTTCA
>CAZAON010000013.1:0-14330 GCA_964486655.1 uncultured Flavobacteriales bacterium | reverse complement strand
CGCAGAGGGTTTTTATAAAAAATATTCAAACTACCCATTCCTTATTCGCGACAGTATTTCACTTGCTAATTTAGGTGGCGATTTCGGTGTAATCGGTAATGAAGAAGCGATTTCAGTTTCGAAAGGCCGCAGCTATGGTATGGAGTTCTGCTTTCAGCAAAAGCTAAGCACTACTTACTACGGAATTTTATCCTACACATATTTTATTAGTGAGTTTGAAGATAAAAACGGAAATTATAAACCTTCTTCATGGGACAATACTCATATTTTGAATTTAACATTTGGCAAAAAATTTAAAAAGAACTGGGAGGCGGGGATCAAATTTCGTTTGCAGGGAGGAGGCCCTTATACTCCGTATGATTTGACGACATCTGCCAAAAAAGAAATCTGGGATGTTACGAACCGGGGCGTTTTAGACTATAACAGGTTGAATGAGAGCAGAAATCCTCTGACTCATTCTATGGATATACGTATTGACAAAAAGTGGTTTTATAAAAAATATTCGCTTAACGCTTATCTCGATATACAGAACCTATACAACTTTCAATTCGAAGAACAGCCTTATTTAGATGTAGTCAGAGACGCTGCCGGCAATACGGTAACCGATCCAAATAATCAGGATGCTTATTTGTTAAAAACAATAGAAAATACCAGCGGGAATATTTTACCGTCAATCGGAATCATGTTTGAATTCTAATTTTGTTACTTCTTTTTGTGCTTCCAGTTTCTGGACTTTCCTTCTTCAAGCCATTCAATTGTAGTTTGAAGACGCTTTAATTTTGTTGGTTCTGTTTTGGCTTCTGAAATCCATTCGGCATATTCACGTTTATGAGAAGGAGAAAAATTTTCAAATGTTGTTTTCGCTTTTTTATTTTTATTCAGTGCCAGTGTAAGTTCCTTTGGAATTTTAAGTGGCTTTTTAGCTGCAGGTTTTCGTTCCAATTTGACACCTTCATCGTTTAATTTCTTCGCCTGCTTCAGGAAATCAATCATTGCCTTATCAGGAGGTAAATCTTTTAAAGAAGTTATGCAACCCAGATGTCCCATTGCCTCCCCTCCATGGTTTTTTCTTTCTCCCAGGTATCCTTTCGGATCATTAATAAGTTTAGCTTTCCAGAATCCGGCTACGCAATGCTTTTTAAATGATGCAATTCCAAAATAAGGCCCTTTGTATTCAAAGCTTGGCATTCCCCACTTAATGGTTTCAGTTACATCCGGACAGGCTTTATGTACAAGTTCCCGGAGATGTTTCAACACCGGTTGAGCAAATGGCTGTGCTTTTGCAATGTAGTCGTCTATGCGCTTATCTTTCATAACAGTTAAATTAGAAATTAATTATTCACGGGAGAACTTTTAATTTTTATTCAAACATGTCAAGCAATTCAACAATCTTCTGATTAGGCCTATCCATATTTATGTATCCGCTACGGGTCCGATCGAGGTCAATAATATTATAAACAGTAATCGATAACATAATAGCCAGTCCAAATACTAATATCCAGTCCACTCTTCCACTCTTATTATCATATCCTAATAAAAACGCCGAGCAAAAACATAAGATAAAAAGAAAATACATTATGGAGTCAGGCACTGTCGATTCACCGGAAGCTCTTCTTGAAGTAGTGATGTCAATCATGGCATTCAATGCCGGAATCATTTGACCGGTTCGAAGGAAAACACCATTGGTTTTTGCGTCAGTTGTCACAATATTCCAGATAACTTTTCCAATACTATCAGCTCTCAGGTAATATAATTCCGCCTTACTCCAATTTCTTCCAATCTCGTAATGGGCAATCCTGCATTTAACATATTCCTTGAAATTATTCCTGAGTAATTGTCTGATACTATCAGGATACAGATCAGCCCTAAGAATTGCCGTACCGATATCATTCGCCTCCTGAATAATTATACTTCTTCTGGTATCGTACCTTGAACTTGACATGCTAAAGGTAAATGCCAGCAGTAATCCTAATAGTCCGAGCAGTGTTCCATTAATGGCCCCTATCTCCCCTTTAGCGAGATCGGGATATTTAGCGTTTATTCTCTTCCTGACCATAAATCCAATCAGGTAGAAACAAATAATAAAAATAAACACTATTAAAGCAACAAGGACAGTTGAAGTACTTTGAAGGAGGGTTAGTTTTAACATTTAGCAAGATTAAAATTTTAATTCAAAAATAAAAAAATACCTTTCTGTTTTACATCATATTTTGAATATCAAAAACAATATATCTTTGTCGATCAAAAATCATAATTTATGAAACAATACCTGAATGCTTCGCTTTTGTTTATGATGCTGGCCTTTGCCGGTATTTCGTCTGCACAAGAACCTTCCGCGCAAAAAAAGGCATATACGACTTCAGGAGGTGAAATTATATTTTCGTGGGCCGAAGCAAGTCAGGGTGGTTTTGATGCCGATGTTATAACACGATTTTCGCCGGTGTTAAATATTCAGATACAGGCTCATAGGGATTTTGGTAGTCAGTTCGGGCTTTTCTCCGGAGTTAATATCAGAAACGTGGGCTACATCTGGGATGACCCAACAGCCGTCAATACAAGATATAAAGCAAGGTCATACACTCTTGGAATTCCTCTTGCTTTAAAACTCGGAAAAATGAATGGCTTCTTTCTATTTGGCGGCTATGAAATTGAGTTCCCGTTTAATTACAAAGAGAAAAAATTTGTTAATGAGGACAAGGTCGAAAAAAACACTTCCTGGTTCAGCAACAAAACACCAACTTTATACAATACGTTTTTTGCAGGGATACAAACCCCTTTTGGCACTCAGATAAAGTTCAAATACTACGTCACCAATTTCTTTAACAAGGGTTATACTGCACAGGATAGCAATGGAAATTCTTATCATCCATACGAAAGCCTTGAAGCTAATGTATTCTATGTTTCATTAAGCTTTCAGTTTATGAAAGGCAAGCATTACTATTATAAAGTAGAAAAGTCTTAAGCCCTGATTATTAAACCTTAAAACACTACCCGGTGTTTATTTAATAATTATTAATTGCCAAACTACCATAGGGCACCTCTAAAGAATTTTAAATCCGACTGTCAGATTAATGACACTCGTCTTGACTTCCTGATTTCCTGAAGAAGCAATATCAGATAATCCGCTGATATATTTTGCGTCTATCGTTAATCTTGAAATATCAATTCCAATACCACCCAGCATACTGTTATTTGAACTGTTTACATTGTCAGCGCTTAAGGTACTTCCGTCTACGGAATATGTTATGTCTGTGTAATTATTATAATTATAGCCGGCAAATATTCGCAGGTTTCCTTTTTCTCCTAATCCGAATAATCTCATTCCAATAATTGCACTTGCATCTGCCCCGCTTAATTTGAAGGTAACATTGGTATTGCTTCCTTGTGAATTAACAATAACGGAAGCGCTCTTTGAACCGAAAGAAATATCAGCCTGTGCATAAAGGAATAATAATTTTACACGTGCAAACGCTCCAATGTTATAACCTGATCCAGCAATCTGATCTTCAAAATCAGGATCAGCATTTAAAGATGTACTTGTCATTGATACGATCGGACCTAACGTAAACGGTCCTTTTTCCTGTGCGAAAGAACGCATGCTCAACAATACACAGACTAACAACAACGACTTTTTCATATTTTAGATTTTATTGTTCAACTATAGGGAATCCCTAATAACAAATATACCAATCATTTTCCTAAATCAGTTAGCAGAAAACAATTCTATTACAAAAAGTATTCCGCCAAAAGTATCTGCTCTACTTTTTTCCTGCCGATGAATTGACCTGATCCGGATCACCCATTTTTCCGGAATTATAGTCGTTAATGCATTTATTAATTTGTTCTTCTGTATTCATAACAAATGGCCCGTAAGCATATACTACTTCATTAAGAGGCTTACCGCCCTGCAGAAGCAATTCAGCTCCATCTTTACTGAAAATATTTACCAGGCTTTCTCCCCTTTCGTATAATGCGACCTGGTTGGCTTTCAATTCTCTTCTGCCTTCCAGCTCTAAATTCCCATTGATTAGATAAATGAAAGCATTATGAGTCGGATCAGTCGGTATTTCCAATTTACATCCCGGTTTCATTTTAATATGAAAATAAAATGCCGGCGATAAAAGTTCAACATTAGATTTTGCTCCAAACATTTCACCCAAAACAATTTTGGCCGAATATGTTTTTGCTTCAATCGAACCCATTTTGTCTTCCCTGAAAACATGAGTAGCAGGATCTATGAATTTAAACTTAGAAGGTAAATTAAGCCAAATCTGAAAACCATGATATATACCACCATTATCATATAATTTCTGACCGGTCTCTTCCATGTGAATTGCTCCTTTACCGGAAGTAAACATCATGAAATCTCCTTTACCAATCTGAAAATCATAATTCAGACTATCCCTGTGATGGCCCGACCCCGAGAGAAAATATGTTGTAGGGACGATACCTGCGTGAGGATGAGCATCGACCCGTAATGGTTTATTTTTCGGATTAAGATTTACCGGACCAAATTCATCGAAGAATACATAAGGTGAAACATAATCTGTATTGTCTCCTGCAAATGCCCTTAAAACAGGCAATGTACCGACCATCGTTTTTTTCGTATCGAGAATCCGGTAAACCTTTCTTGCACCGCTTATATTTATCATTCCGGAATTCCCTTTTAAAAAAGATGGAATGGAAAGTGAGGCTCCTATAATTGCCGATCCTTTGATAAATTCTCTGCGTTTCATTGTCATTTTGTTTATACAATTATACTAAAAAAAAGGGGTGTCGGAAAAATTCCGGCACCCCTTTTCTCTCTCATTAATATATTTAAAGCTTGGTTAACCTTTTCAGCTGCATACCATCGGCATTAATTACCTGAATGAAATACACACCTGCCGGCAAATTATTCATGTCGTAGTGTAATGTTAATTTTCCATCAACAGTTGATTTGTGTGACCATACCAAATCACCAATTGAATTTATAACCTTTACTGAAACATCACCCTTTGGAAAATCTACCAATACAAACTCAGCGGTAGACGTAGCGGGATTAGGATAAATTGTGAAAAACGAATTATTCACATGTCTGTTTCTCGGTTCGTAAACACAGGTTATATATGTTACCAGAATTTCATCATAGGCTTCACAACCATTGGCGTCGGTAACCAAAACTGTATAATTACCGGATCCCGTAACTGTGAGTGTCTGACCGGTTGAATTGTCATTCCATAAATACGAATTACCCGGACCGGCATCAAGAACTAAAACATCACCAATGCACATTAATGAATCAGGTCCGAGATCAACAACCGGCGCCGGAAAATCGAATCCGATAGAAAATGTCAGGTACATCGGGCAACCGTTATAATCAGCAACCATCACCGAGTAATTCCCGGGTGATAAATTATTTACTGATGCCGTAGTCTGTCCTCCGGGTGACCATAAATAATCGTATGGCGGAACTCCACCCGATACCATTACCGACGCTGATCCGTCTTCTCCCGATTCGCATGTTGCGTTAGAAACTCCAACCAATGAAAGAGTTAATACAGAAGTACCATTGACTATTGCCGAAACATTTTGGACACATCCTGTTGAATTGTCTGTCACAGTTACCTGGTAAATTGCCGCACCCAGATTGTTAGCGGTACTGGAACTGCTTACATTAGGAACCCAGTCATAACTGAAGTTTCCGCTACCACCTGATACACTAACAGAAGCTGTTCCGTCAAATGCATTACATGTTGCGGGAGTTGCCGTCATTGATGCCGTAAACGGCGATGATTGTGAAATATATATTGAATCGGTGACGCTGCAATTATTACTGTCGGTTACTGTTATCGAATACATACCGGTTGTAAGATTGGTAATTGTACTGGTATAGGATGGCGGATTAGTTGACCAGACATAATCATATGATCCGGCTCCTCCGGTTACAACGGCTGTAGCGCTTGCCGGTGACCCGGAACACGTGGCATTTTGACCCGTAAGCGATAAATTCAATGGAGGGGGTTCGGTAATGTTTATATAATAGGTTCCGGTACATGCACCGTTAGAAACATCAACGGTATAAACATCAGCCACCAGATGTGTAGCATGCGCTGCTGTGATAAATCCCGGCATAATCATATGCTGATAACCGGGCTGAGTTACAATGTTAATTTGTCCGTTATGCTGACCAAAACAGCTGACATTAGTCGAAGTTACCGTTGCCTGAACATCCTGCACATAAATAAAATAAGCATAAGACTGCAAACCGTTTGTCGGACATGCGTCATCATGAACAGTTACGGTGAAGAAATATGGCTGAGGCCTTACATCGGCTAGCGTAGGAGTCCAGCAGAAATGAATTATTGGAAACGCGCCCGTGCTGTCCACTATAAAACTTGCGGATGGAATACCCTGGTTCCATAGTGCCGTAACAGTGTCGCCTACATCGGGATCATCGGTAAAAATATCGAAGCATATTGGTCCGCCTACACAGGCTGTATAACTAAAATCGTTTGTTCCGTTAATTCCGGTCGCTGTTGGTAACTGGTTGTTACAATTCACAACATAAACCTGAATATCACGAGTAACCGATCCGATCAAAACTCCGTTTCTGTACTCTTCAATTAAAACTGCTATAACGGTTATTTCGGTAGCAACTGTTGGATGCATAAAAATATCTCCGGTAAACGGATTAATATTAATTGCCGGTGATGAAGTAAGAAAGTTATTTATACTGTACCCGGGGAAATATTGCAAAGGATCATTTTGGTCATTCAACGGATTAACAAAAGAATAAACCAGTGAATCACCATCAGCATCAATTCCACCATGATTAAAATAATTATCCTGATTGATACATTCGAAAGCGATTGGAACATTTGAAAAGACAGGGGAGTTGTTATTTGTAACAGAAAGATTATTAAGGTGGGCTTCAACATAAATGTTCTCATTGACAGCATCAACGATGGTGGTAATCGCGGCATTTCTGCAACAGTCACCTACTCCCAATGTCCAGTTGGCGCACTGTGTACCCAGAAAAATCGTATCGGTATATTCCCACTTCTGTATTCCTGTTGCCGAACCGCCATCGCATGTGGTCAAAGTACCGGGACAAACGAAAGAAATCAGCTGACCGGTACCCGGAACCGGTAATAATGTTGTGGTAAATGGTAAATTACCACAAGTCGAACTAATTTCAAGAGTAAAATCGGGTTGCGCGGGAATTCCGATACAATCACGATAAAAAGTATAATTTACGAGATAATACCCGTTACCGAGATCCTGATAAGTAAGGTCGGCACCGGCCATGTGAGTTGCTTTGGATGTTCCAGCCAATAGGATAAAACATACCATAAGTAAAAATTTGTACTTCATAGTAGTGAGGGGTTTTTAGTCGGCACGAAATTATGCCATAGGGGATTTGCACTATAATAACAATTTAGAGGAAAATAAAATTAACAAAATACTTCTATGAACCAAACTTGTATTTGGCCAATGGAAGAATAATAATGCAAAACCGTAAAAGACCCTTAACCTATAGACTCAAAGAAGCTGCCCTTGGTTTTCATAAAATGTTTGATATTAAAGCATAAAACGGGGATTTGAGATTCATTCGCGACTAATTTCTGTTCTTCTACTCCCATAATATAGTCTGTAATATTGGTTTCAGGGTCGATAGTTGTAACTATCATATCTGCCTGAGAATTGTTGGCCTGACTTAGCACCTCTTTATATTTTGAAGAAGCACTATACATCCCGGCTTCCGAAAAAGGAATGTTGCTGTCTTTAAGATAGGATTTAAAATAAGTAAGGTTGTTATTGATTTTGTTATTGATGAATTCATCCCCTGACTTTTGTTTCATCAATATCAATTCTGCTTTAAACCTGTCGTTCAAGGACTGTATCAATGGAACGAGTTGTTTAATTTCTTTCGTATAATCGACGGGAATTAAAATCTTCTTAATAGGTTTATAGGCTAATTTTTGCACTACTATATAAGGAGTTTTCGAATTTGTAATCACTTTCATCGCTTTACTTCCTATAATATGTTGCATACCCTTAATGCCATGAGTTGCCATTATTATAAGAGAAGCATTCAATTCTTCGGCAGTACTTCCTATCTGATCAAAAATGTTACCCGGCCTGACATCACTTTCAATTTTCACGCTTGTCTGGTCTTTATATTTTTGAATCAGGGCATTCAGATTATTTGTGGCAGCAGAGGCGTCTTTTTCGGAGGCAACAACATGAAAAAGTGTAATATTGGTGATTGGCAAAACCCCTGTTAACCCAATGGCATATTTTAAGGCGTTCTCTGTAACAACGGTGAAGTCAATAGGGACGAGTAGTTTCATTTTCAAGTGAATTTCAGCGAATAAAAATAGGATAATTTTATCGATATTTTTGAATCGTTACCTTTGGATAAATCGGATTTTCAAAGATGGAAATTAACATATGAGCCTTTTAGGAATCAGGAATTGGGGTAGAAGACACATTGGCAAAAAAACATCTCTCTTACTTGCGAGTATTGTAATAGGATTGGTGACTTCTTTATGCGCTGTGTTATTGAAAAACGGGGTGCATCTGATTCAGGGTTTCGTGAATTTTGTCTCGATTAATCCAAGGTATCATTTTCTTATATTTCTTTTTCCCGCCACCGGCATTTTACTGACTGTATTATATACTCAGATTTTTCGCAAGGGGGACTTAGGCAGAGGAGTTACAAATATCATTTATTGTATTTCGAGAAAAGAGAGCAATGTTGAGAAAGACAAGCTATACAGTCAGATGCTGACTAGTATTTTAACGGTCGGATTTGGCGGGTCTGCCGGACTTGAGGCGCCGATTGCCTCAACGGGTTCCGCAATAGGAAGTAACACTTCACAATGGCTGGGATTCGGAAAAAAAGAAAGAACACTTTTACTGGCATGTGGTGCAGCAGCCGGAATCTCAGCGATATTTAATGCGCCGATTGCGGGTGTTGTATTCGCAATTGAAATTTTACTTGTGGATATGCCTTTGCTGGTTGCCGCACCTATTCTGATTTCCTCCGCTACAGCATCAGTATTGTCGCAAGCCATCTATACGGGCCAGCCATTTATTCCAATTTCAGATTCGTGGTATTCCGCCCACCTTATGTATTATCTGCTATTCAGTTTGTTTGCAGCAGCATTGTCTGTGTATGCTATTCGTGTTTACTTCTTTGTCGGCGATTTGTTTTTACGAAAATCAAGGCCTTACCTGAATGCAATTATTGGCGGCTTGTCACTTGGTGTTTTAATTTTCTTTTTTCCGTTATTATATGGAGAAGGTTACGACAGTGTTTTGGGATTATTGCATAAGAACTTAGTTGCGGTTGGAACCAACGACGTGATAATTTCTTATACCGGAACATGGTATATCGTAATCTATACTCTTGCGCTGGCATTCACAAAAGTTATCGCTACATCTCTCACTGTTGGGTCGGGTGGAAACGGAGGGATGTTCGGCTCTTCGTTATTTACAGGTGCAATGTTCGGATATGCTTTTGCACATACGGTAAATCTGCTTGGATGGGCACATTTAAATGAAGTAAATTTTACTGTAATAGGAATGGCCGCATTGATGAGTGGCATCATTCATTCGCCATTAACAGCGATCTTTCTCATCGCTGAAATTACGGGAGGATACGCGCTGTTCGTTCCGCTGATGTTCGTTTCCACAATTACCTACTTAATTTCAAAATACTTCGAACCTTTTTCTGTTTACACTAAAAAATTAGCATTGAAGGGCGAAATGATAACCATTGACAAAGACAAAGTTGTCCTGTCCAAAATGCATTTGAAGAATTTTGTTGAAACAGATTTCATCAGTCTGAAAGAAAATGATACGCTTGGAGTATTAGTGAATGCAATCGAAAATTCGAAAAGAAATATTTTTCCGGTAATTAACTCCGAAAAAAAATTAGTCGGAATTATTTTACTGGACAATGTCCGTACTCTGATTTTCTCAAGGGAATTATACGAATCAAAATATATCAAAGACCTGATGGTTCAGCCGCCCGTAATTATTGATGTTAATCAAAGCATGGAGGAAGTGCTGAAAAAATTCGATGAATTCAACGCATGGAATTTACCTGTAACGAGTTCGGGCACTTACCTCGGATTTGTATCGAAATCCAAAATATTTACGACTTACCGAAAACAGCTTATTAAAGATTCTATCATTCCGGCATGATTACAGTGCGCCAAGCGCCGTCGGCAGTTTCATCGCCCTTCGCCAGGCAGAAAGTTGTCCGAGATGCATCGCCTCGTGATTCACACAAATAAAAAAAGTGAGATCAAGCAGCGAAGGGAAAAATTTGTCAAACCTCCATTTGACGCTTTCATTAAGTTTTTTTTCATCGATGTTTCTCAAAATTTCTTTTACAATCTCATGCTGTTTTTCCAATTCGTTTAACAAAACATTTTTTTCAGGGTACGAATTCAAATCGCCTGAAGGCATCCGTGGATCACCCGGACCATTTCTCTGAAATAATTCTTTCCACCCTTCAGGAATATCATATGTTCCGCCTAAATCCTCTGCCATCATTGCGCTGCCTGTAACAAGATGCCCTAAAGTAAACGCCGGATGATTTTCAAAACCCGGATATGGCGAGGTTGTCATCTGAACTTTGTCAAGGTCTTCAACAAGCTTTTTCGCAAAACTCAAATTAAAATCATATTGTAATAAGATTGATTCAATCGTATTTATTTCCATAAGCGAACTGACTTTAGTTTCTATTTAATTTAAGAGTCCCTGAATATTGCATAAATAATATGACAGGGAATCACTTTTCAGTTATCAGACAAAACTACCATTTGGCACCAAAGTAAGTTTGAATTCCCGGCTATTAATCTGTACAAACTGTCAAACTTGCCCTCAAAAACCTCAAAATTTGCACAATTTCGAGGAAAATCAATTAAATTCACTTTCAACTACTCATTCATAAAAACCAAAATTCATTTACCTGAAATTCAGCATGATTCAGTTCTTTTTATTATGTTTACATTAGATAAATTACGTCAGAAAAAACCAGTTATGAAGAAAACGTTTTACTCAACGATTTTACTTTTGATTTTTCAATTGTCAACAATTAGTGCAGCTCAGAAAACATGGATTTCAGTAAACTCAGGATCACCTGCAAAGTGTAATCCCGAATTAATTCTTTCCACAGCTGCAACTACAGAAGTTGAATTCAAGCTACCCGGATTTTTTATTGAAGAACGAAATACTCCGGTGGGAATAGCCTACTCTGTTTCATTGCCTGATGCGGCAAAGATGTTACAAAAAGGTCTGCCTGACCTTCCGCAACTTTCATATTCCCTTATTATTCCTGATCGGGCGAATATGAAAGCAGAAGTGATTTCATCAACTTACACTGATTACAATTTCTCAATCGCGCCTTCGAAAGGAAATTTAAAGCGAGACATCAACCCGTCATCAGTTGCTTATTCTTATGACGCCGCATATTCAGTTGATGCTTTTTACCCGTCTGAACAAACTTCATTGCGTGAACCATACATACTTCGTGATTTTCGCGGACAGACTGTTGTAGTGTATCCATTCAGCTACAATCCGGTTTCTAAAACTCTGCGTGTTTATACATCATTAAAAATCAGAGTATCTCAAAATTCAACATCCGGTGCAAAAAATATTTTTGCAAGACTGAATCCGGCAACTTCCATTGATCCTGTATTTGCTTCCATTTACAATAATCAGTTCCTGAATTCTTCAACAGCAGCCTACGCTCCTCTGAATGATCAGGGGAAAATGCTGGTAATCTCTGATCCATCTTTAATGTCATACGTTCAACCGTTTGTTGACTGGAAAAACAGAATGGGTCAGCCTACTGAAATGGTCGATGTTTCTACCATTGGAACCACTCCGATGGATATTAAGTCCTATATCGAGAATTACTATAATACAAACGGATTGACATTTGTTTTACTTGTTGGTGATGGCCCGCAAATTCCGCCATATCCTTCTCCGAACGGTGATTCAGATCCATCTTATGGATATTTATCAGGAAATGATTCGTATGCCGAGGTAATTGTAGGAAGATTTTCCGCCAATAATTCCGATGAAGTTATCACTCAGGTTCAGCGTTCCATGAAATACGAAATGTATCCTGAATTAAACGGTCAGTGGTATCATAAAGCAGTTTGTATCGGCTCAGATCAGGGTCCGGGTGATGATAATGAAATGGATTTTGAACACGAGCAAAATATCCGAACCGATCTGATGAATTATTTTTATTCGGATGTTGACGAGCTTTATGACGGATCACAAGGGGGAATGGATATGTCGGGTGATCCGAATGCAGGCGACCTAGTCGCTTCCATTGATGCCGGAAGGAGCCTCATTTCCTATACCGGCCATGGTTCTTCATCAAGTCTTGGTACAACAAACTTTAGCTCATCGGATGTTTCAACTTTAATGAATTATGATGAATTGCCATTTATCTTTTCAGTCGCATGTGTCAACGGAGACTTTAACTCTACGACTTGCCTGGCAGAAGAATTAATGCGGGCATTTTCAGGAAGCAATATGAAACCTACCGGTGCAATTGCGACATTCATGTCAACGATTAATCAAAGCTGGGATCCGCCAATGGATGCTCAGGATGAAATGATAGATATTTTAGTTGAATCATATCCGGGTAACAAGAAGCATACTTTCGGCGGAATATCTGTAAACGGATGTATGCATATGAATGACGAATATGGTACTGCGGGAGATGAAATGACTGATACATGGACAATATTCGGTGACCCTTCATTAATGGTTCGTACAAATACACCTGCACCATTAGCTATTACTCACAATACGGAAATTGATATAAACGCTACGACATTTACTGTAGGATGCACCCAGAATCAGGCCTTAGTATGTCTGAGCCATAACAATCAGATTGTATCTACTGGCTGGTCAATAGCAGGGAATGCTCACATGAATGTTTCAGGCCTCACATTGGGCGATACACTCGATCTGGTTGTGACTGCATACAATGGAATTCCTTACTTCTCTGAAGTTGTTGTTACAAATGCGACTACCGGAATAAGCAAAACTTCTTCGAAGCCATATTCTTTCTATCCGAATCCTGCAAAAGACTTCCTGAACGTAAGTCTTCCTTTTGGCCGTGAAAATATTTCACTCAGTGTAATAAATGCTGAAGGCCGGATTGTTCTTTCTGAAAAATCATCGGGAGGAAGAGTAGATATTTCATCCTTAACTTCAGGATTATATACTATTCTTGTTAGCGATGAAAGCGGATTTGTTGGAAACGAAAAATTAATCGTTCGTTAATTATCCTGCTTTTGAAACAAAGGGAAAACAGGTGAATAATCATCTGTCCAATAAATTTTATCCTCGATATCGTTGAGCACGGGTTGCATTTTAGCCGCGACTGAAGGTAAACTGAGAAATGTCTTGTTAAGGGTAAATAATATCCAGACAGCATCTATGGGTCCGCTCATATCAGTGGGCTGATAGAAGTAATAACACGGAACATTTAACGACACACTGAGCCCTGCCATAACCGGTATAAGATTCAGATATTTATTGGTGATGTTAAATGCAATAATTCCATTCTTATCCACATGCTTCAGGTATAATTCCATGGCCTGTTTTGTAACCAGATGAGTAGGAATATTATCTCCTGAAAAAGCGTCCACGACAATGATGTCATAGTGACTACTTCCTTTTTCTGCCAATTCCTTTTCAAGCGACATTCTGCCGTCACCAATTTGAATATCCATCTTGCCTTTGAACTCACCGAGATATTTAAAATAATCCTTTGCAATCGGTTCAACAACCGGGTTTATTTCAAAATAGCGGAATTCATCTTTCTCACTTCCATATGCAGATATAGTTCCCACACCAAGCCCGATTAGTCCGGCCTTAATACCATTCTTACCCGGTGACTTCCACTGGTCAAATGTGGAAAAAGCCAATCCAACCCCCGACTCCATACCATAATACGTTAAAGGTTTTCTTGAAAGCTGCGGTTGCATAAACTGGATTCCGTGTAAAATGTCTCCGTGAATTAGTGTTCTCTGCCAATTTTCTTTTCCCTTATTATTTTCAGAAATCTTCAAAACACCATAAAAATTTCTGTAAGAAGCAATCACATCTTCATTAAAGGCTTCATACTCCTTTTTCATTGTAAGCAATATTCCGGCTGAAACGCCAAGTGTCATCATGCCAATTGAAACACGAATAGTTTTATTTTTGACATCGTCGTTTTCTCTTATTAATATATAACCGACTAACAGTACTGCGCCAATAAAACCGAAATAAATTTCCCAATATCCATCGAATATAAAAGG
>CAZAON010000012.1:0-2091 GCA_964486655.1 uncultured Flavobacteriales bacterium | reverse complement strand
CATGATTGTTATTTTTCTGAATCTTATACACCCTGCAGCTCATAATTCATTATTCAGAAACAAAAAACTGAATAGTATTATTCAACACTTATTTGAATTCTTCGGAACTTCAAGCTATTTATGGAGAATTAAGCATGTTCGCTTACATCATCCTTATGCAAATATTCCAACATGGGACTGCGATATAGAACAATCAGATATCATAAAAATTTTTCCAGATGCGAGATATTATTGGTATCACCGTTATCAATATATTTACGGACCGATCATGTATCTTATGTATACATTGAACTGGATTTTTCACAGGGATTTTAAAGATTTATTTGACAGAAAAAGGATAGTAAGTAAAGCGATTAAGGTACCAAAATCTGAAATTGTAAAATTAATTATAGTCAAGATATTCTATATTTCACATGCATTACTGATCCCCTATCTCCTGCTTGATTTAAATTTTCTTACAATTCTATCCGGTTTTTTGGTAATGCATTTTATTGCAAGCGCGCTCGGACTTATCGCGCTTGTATCGACACATGTTGGTGAAGATTCGATTTGGACCTATCCCGGTGAAAACGGAAAAATAAATCAGACCTGGGCATATCACCAGTTAATTTCCGCAAATGATTTTTCCACAAATAATGATATAATAAATTTCGCCTTTGGACATTTTAACCATCATGTCGCACACCATTTGTTTCCTTCAATAAATCCTCAACTATATAAAGGTGTAACTAAAATTATTGAAGATTTTTCTAAAAAGAATAATTTACCATATCGTTGCTTTACAATAAAACAAACTTTATGGTCTCATTTTAAATTACTCCGCAATAACGCGGTTCAATTGAATCTAAACGCTGAATTATAGTTTTACGATACGACGTAAAATTTCCTTTGAATCAACATTAAACTTTACAATATAGTTACCGGGAACAAATTCTGAAACATTTATCATATTCCCCTTTCCTTTATATACCAGTGCACCGCTAATCGAATAAATGCTGACTTCATCAACTGATAACGGAGAATCTATTCTTATATAATCAACCGCAGGAGAAGGATAAATATTTATCAGCTCCGAAAGATTCGTCGATGGCGCCGATGTTACTATATCGGTCAAATCAATAGTATACATGCTTCTTCCGAATGTACCTGCAATCAAACGGGAATTATTATAGTTAAATTGAATATCGAGAACTGCAACGAAAGGCATATTATCACCTACCCTTTCCCAATGAATTCCTCCATCTATGGTCGAATAAACTCCCGCGTCATTTGCAATAAAAATAACATCTTCATTTCCCGGATAAATCTCTATATCGTTCACTGCAAGCATTGGCAAATCACCGCTAACCGAAACCCAGTTTGTACCGTTATTCACCGACTTAAAAACTAAAGGCGTATTGTCATTTGAACGGTAACCACTTCGGGTAGCATAGACTACAGAGGCATCATTCGGAGACGGCATAACCCTGGTCACATAGTAAGAGCTTCCCTGAAACGGTGTAATATCATCCCAGGTATTTCCTGCATTTAATGTTCTCCAAACCTTTCCATCGGCAGTACCTGCATAAAGAATCTGGCTTGTAAGTCTCGATTGGTTAATGGTACTTATATTGCTTACCCTCTCCGGACTACCCGGGTCATGCAAAACCGGACTAATGATTGAATAGTTGCCATATGGTGCTCCGTCAATACGCATAACCGATTGCCCTGCAAAATAAAGAGTGTCATCACTAAATGGTGAAAGAAAATATGGAGTGTGCCAGTTATAATTCTGACTGGTATCTGTTTGAATCGTGTTAAAGAAACCCGGGAAATTATCATCGTAAACAATATTCCCGTATTGTGATTCCGCGTAAAGGAGAAAAGGACTGCCGGTATAAGTAATAGTAAATCCATCTCCTCCATAAACTTTAATAAAATTATTTATAGAAGAAGCATTTCCATATGATGTACCATTATCCTGTACACCACCTGCGTATGTACCATGTGAATTTTTATCTTCGGTAATAGCATAAAACTGATTATTCGGAATATCTTCCATATCCGACCAGGTAAAACCTGCATCGGTAGTCCTGTAAATACCGCCATCTG
>CAZAON010000011.1:0-9990 GCA_964486655.1 uncultured Flavobacteriales bacterium | reverse complement strand
CACAGGCTCAGGGAATATGGCACGGATTACAAGGAGAAGCACAGAGAAATGTGTAATATCCACATGGTGTTTCTTGGTGACTTTGTGTCTTGATGCCAAGCATACGAGGCCCGGAAAGCACGGAGAGACGCGGGGGAAATTTTTACAATGGAGAAACGGAATGAACGGAGAGAAACAGAGAGTGTGATTTAATTCGTGCAATTCGTGAAACCAGTGGATTAAAAAAAATTACCACGAGTCACAAAGCACAGAGAACATGGAGTAACACAGAGAAACGTGTAATTTCTACTTGGTGTTTCTTGGTGCCTTGGAGACTTGGTGGCAAACATACGAAGCACCTAAGAGCACAGAAAATAATATAAATCAGATTACTATACAGTAAGATCAGGAAAAGAAATTGAGTATAAATTTTGAACCACTAACTATTCCCACTTCATTTTATCACCTGAATTTTTTTCACAACAGAAAAATCACTTCCATCTATCTTAGCAAAATAAATTCCGGATGTCAACTTGCCGGCATCATATACAGTTTGATCAGTATCCAATTCAAAAACATCCACAACTTTTCCGATTTCATTCATAATCGTTACAATTAAATTTTTCTTTATTCCGGAAAAATGAAGAAAGTTGTCTTGCAACGGATTCGGATATATGATTATCGAACCATCAGAATTCATTTCATCTACTCCAATTAAATTAACTTCATAGCATGAAGAAGTGTCTACACAAAACTCCTCTGCTACTATGACCGAATAATTACCGCCGTTAGCCGGGAAAAAACTATTTGCCGTCTGTCCGTTAATGATCGATTGTAAATTGCAGTCGTACCACTGGTAACTCGCAACCGATGCATTCGACGATAGCAGAGTCCCGTCAAAATTTACAGACGTATCCAGATCTGTGACAAAGTTAGATGCCGAACTATCCAGGTCGAAATTCCAGAGTAATCCGTGGTGATTGCCAACAGCATCAACTAAAATTGTATCTGAAACATTTGAACCGCATCCTATTCCCTGGTTAAACTGATAGTATGCAACCAGGTTATTCTGAGGCAATGTCAATTCGGTATTCATATTATTAATAATTTCAGATTCAGTCCGCGCCGTGTTCCAGATTCTTATTTCATCCATTCTTCCTTTGAAGGGTACAACGAGCGGACTTAAACTATCTACAGCTGTTGTATCGTTAAATTCAGAGCCGAGACAAAAACGTGAACCATGAACTACGGGGGTAACAGGCGGAATGACTCCAATAAAAAATATTGTCTGCTGAATTCCGTCGATGTAAAATTTTACCCTGGTTCCATTAGTCAAATTATTCCCATCATAAACAAGCGCAAGGTGATGCCAGACGTTCGCCGAAATTTTAGTAAATGTATAGCCATAACCTGCATTGGAAACAGCTATTCCAATTTGCCCCGTTGTATCATAACATTGAATCACAACATCCCTTTCAAAATAAGTTCTTTTACATAAAACATTTCCCCACCAGCTAAATTCGCTAAACTTAACTCTTGCTTCAACTGTATAAGTTGTGACACTGTCAAAAACACCGGGCATTGTTCCGCAGTCTACAACAAGATTGGAATCGTTAAAACTCAGGTTTTGGTGAAACTGACCGTTTGAATGAAGTGCCATCAGCAGCATTAAACTGATAAGAGTTATTTGAAAATAATATTTTTTCATTTGAAAATTTCTTTACATTTTAATTAATTTTTTCATTGCCAGCTTCGTTCCCCTTTTATCTTCAATGCAAACTGAATAAATTCCTTTGGCCAGTTTACCAGTATTAACGCTGGTATTCTGTTGATCCAAATGTGCAACTTCCGCGATTACACCGACAGAATTAATGATTGAAACATTAACCGGTTCATCGATACCGTAAAAATTTAAAATTCCGTTTACAACCGGATTGGGCCCGATTGAAATATTCGATGTCCGGTAAATTTCGTCCAGTCCCACAGTAACATAACTCCTTTGTGAACTAATATTATTACAGCCACAATCAAGAGCCACCTCTACAGTATACATTCCGCTTTGAGTAGCTATATATGAATTAGTATTTGCACCTGGAATCTCAACTCCATTCAAAAACCATTGATAACTGCTGTAGGTGCCTGTATATAATGTATCCAATGACTGTGAAATTGCAGGGGGGCCTTGCAACTGATCCATATATGCAATAGCGTTTGCCCAGAGTATATCATTGTTAGTGAAAATTCCCGGTCCCCCTGAAACCCCTCCTAAAAAATTAAAACCATCGGCATCAGACATAATTAAATCCAGCGTTTTACAATCGAGTATTAGCGTAGGATTGCCAGCGCCATCATCGGCTAGAACTACAGCATTTGCCGGTATTGAGCTGAAATAACCCTGAAAATTTCCACCTTGCGATGCAGTCGTAATGGTATCGAATGGTCCGCTAAAAATAGCTGATGTACTACCGGCTGCAGTTGGAAAAATACTTGTCAAAGATGCAAGAGCAATTTCAAAACCCCACTTTTCATCTAAAATATCAGTCTGCAATCCAAATTGAGGTGCTGCTGCTGCACCTCCAATTATCATTTTGCCTCCTTTTACCGACCAGCTATAAAGTGAATCCAGTTCTGCATCGGTAAATTGCTGCATCCAAAAATTATTTTTGTCGAACGATCCGAAATAAAACAAATCTATATCCGGAACACTTGAAATATTTTCGAGTGATCCGGAAGTTCCATATCCGTTGGTAATTACAACACTTTTCGGATACGTTCCTGTCGGACCGAAGTTAGTTGTATCAGTCAATTTCAGAGCGGCAGTGTACATCATATACTGCCCATTCAACGTATAACCAAAATCGCCTGCTATCATTCGGGAATTATCTATAGAATGCAGGTTTATGGTTTGAGCATAACTTACAATTAAACTAAAAGTTGTAACTATAATTAATAAATTTTTAATTGTCTTTTTCATGTTGATTAGGTATTATTTAATATTCCCCGTTTCATCCGTCTTAATTACCATCATGTTATATTTAGAATCGAAAGTATGTTCGTGACCCGTCACAATATAGCCGCCATCGACCGATTGAAAAGCGCTTATTCCGAACGACTGATAAGCAGTATTGAATGTTCTCGACCATTGTTCGCCCAGGCTTGCATCCAATTTCAACAAATAGATATTTGTATTAGACACAAGAATTGAAGAGTTACTCTGATTAACAGTGCCGCATAAAATATATCCGCCATCTCTCGTACTTCTTATGGAGCTTATCATTCCATTTCCCGTATATGAACTTATTATATTGCGGCTTAATAATTGTCCTTCGGTAGTGAAAGAAAGTAAATTAATACTGCCGGAGATGTACCGGTAATAATTATTGTTATAATAATTAACATAGAACCCATCACCTTCATTCCACCCTTTCATCCGCGAGGTAACCGCCAGCATTCCGTTGTCATTTGCAATCAGGCAATTTGGCGTTTCGCTATACAGGGAATCTGTTAAGCGTGTACTTGATTTCAGTATTCCTGTTGGATCAGTTCTTATCAGCAGAAGATTTGAGAAAGGATTAGTGTTCCCGAATTCTACCGGTGCAGTGCGCATAACAATGCTGCCATCAGGTGCTTCCACGAGGCCAAATACACTGCCATATGAATTATAAGGAAGATTAAATTTCCTCGTATAAAGACTGTCGAATGAATTGCCTGTAATGATCAAATAACCAATAAAACTATTTCCATCCATTCCGGAAATGGCAAAATTTCCATTTCTCAATTTAATAATGTCACCGGGTGCGCAGATTGTTGCATCACTACCGGTGGGAATATTAATATTTGCAGATGAAATTAAATTACCATCGTTGTCATAAGTACAAGCAGTTATAAAATTATAGCCGCTATGACCGAGAGTTATAAAACCTCCCGGAAGTTCTAACACTTTCCACAATACTTTATTTAATGGCGATAAATTTTTATTCCAGATAACATTACCTTTTTTGTCTAGCTTAATTATTACACCGGGAAATTCATCATAATAGTTTCGTCCAAAAAGCATGGTATTCCCATCGACCTCAAAACCGGTTACAACAGCCATATCAGAATCGGAAACAATAGTGTGAATATATCCTGTTTGATCACTTGCCGGGTCTTCCTTTTTGCATGACTCAGCCAGTATAATATTTAACAGAGTGAATAAAAGTATAAGGCGCTTCATTTTTAATAATTATTTTAAAATTATTAATTCAGGTTGATAATAATTTCTGTTATAACTTTGAATCATTCCAAAGCATGCTGTCCTGCCATCAGAGGTTTTACATGCAGTCGTTATAAAATCAGTCGTTTCCGTTTGAAAATTTTCCCGGCTGATCACCCTTAATCCATTATCAAATTTCAAATGCATGGTGTTGGTCTGGTAAAATACCGCATCGCCACCGCCTGAGTTTATCATATTACCATAAATATTCATAAGTGCAAAGGAGCCTCCGTCACTTTCAGGCAGGAGAACTGTTCCCTTGTTTTGTTCCAAAATATCTACAATAGTGGCATTGACTGAGTCTCCATTTGAATTAATTTCGTAAATGTTCATGATGGACTTAGTAACACCTGATATAAAATAAAAGCGATAGTTTCCATTCGATAAAGCAATTAAATTTCCCATTGAATTCTGATTTAAATCATCATGTCGGAAACTCTTCGACCAGAGCGAATCGCCTGACGCACTGATTTTAAATAAGGTTATAAGATACTTTAATGGAGTTGCCCATGAATCTGAATTTGCGCATCCTAAAAAAAGATACCCTCCATCATGAGCAGGAGTACCGCCTGAAAAAAAAGCTTGCTGATTCCCAAAATCCGGAACCATAGGAAAATGATAATGAGATTTGGCCCATTGAAGAATGCCATTTTTTGTGTACTCGCAAACAAATGCCAGATTACTATTATCACTATAATTCCCGTAAACAATAATATTTCCGTTTAATGCTTTAAAAGCATTAACAGAATTGATCGCCATATACATATTATTTGTTATGGAGCCTGGAAAAATAGTTGAGTCCCGGGAAACCAGTTGACCGCTGCCATCGAAAGAAAAGAAATAAATTGTGTTGTTAAACCAGTAACTATTATCCTTTGCAATAACCAGGCAATTACCATCAAGCTCCAGCAGGCCGCATATGTTTATATTTTCTTTAGGCATAGGCGTTCTCCACAACAAATTTCCATCATTATCTGTTGACATTATGTTGATCGAGTATTCATGTGAATAACCTACAACAGTCATAGTCCCTATCGGGGTAGTTTCAAATCCACCACGTCCGTAAGACATATAAAGGCGATCGGTTCCTGCAGCTATTTTCGCATCGAGATTGTTTACACTTGCAAGTGGATCGTCAAAGACCTTAATCACTTTAAATTTTTCAATCAGGTCATCCGATTTTTGACAACCGTTCAGGAAAATAAGTAACGTTGTAAATACAGAAAGATAAAGTTCAGTTGTTTTCATCAGGAGTATATTTTAATCCGTTAAAACAATACAAATTACATAAATGTAAAAAAGTTTTCATTATGAAAATGTATGGATGGCAAGTTTGGATGTATAATTGGCATTTCGCGGATTAAATTATTCAGTAAAAATGAAAAAAACCCACTTTCTGTTAACAATGCTGTAAGCGAATTCCGATACAATGTATACTCGTTACATTTGAGATTATGAATAATTTCTCAGTAGATCCCTATGGGAATTAGAAAATTATTTTCTTAACCTTGTAAAAGATGACATTCCTTCAAAATAAAAATAATCCATTACCGGAAAAACCGGGGAGACACGTTTTATCCAAATCCACTTTCATCCGCGGTTGTCAGTGTTCAAAAGCATTATACCTTTATAAGAACCAGTCCCGCTCGGCGGAATGAGCGTAAGCCTGTGCGATGGGGCATTCAGCCGCACACAGTACTTAATGTTTGATTAGACTGGACATTCTATTCATTGGGAAATTTTGTAGCGCTGATTAACGCAGATTTCGGAATAATTAACTCTTTTGAATTGGAGATAGTATTTGTTGAGTCCATCTATTCTCTATCATTCATTGTTCGCAGATTTTCGCTGATCCGGGCTGCAAGACCCAAAATTGTCCGATGTTCCGGAGGATTACTTGAGAAAAAACAGACCTGATGATTAAACTAACGGTTATGCGCTTAAAGAGCAGGATGAATGTCATTCGCATTTTAAAAAATATCTGAACGCCTTAGGGTACTTAATTATAAAAAATTCACAAGTGAGACGTTTAATTAAATTCGGTTTGGCCCCGAAAGCCGAATAACCTGACTGCTGTAAATATTCGAGGAAGGCGGCAAAAAATAAATAAATAAATCTTCTCATCAGTTATGGCAATTAAGAATGAAATGAACTGTATTCATTTTACTACATTTGCCAAAACTGCCTTATGAATACAAATAAGTTACAACTTCTGATTCTTTCTCTGCTCCTTATCCCTCACTTTCTCTTTGCCCAATGGGATCTACTCGGCACAGATACGACTGATATTTTTTCTGCCAATGCTTCTATTAATTCCATTTGCAGTGATCCTTCAGGAAATTTGTATGTGGCGGGTGATTATTATAATGAATCCGGCAATAAGTTTGTCGCGAAATTTAATGGAAGCTCCTGGAGTGAGTTGGGCGGATTCAATTCGCTTGCTGCAAATGGATTTATCAGATCTGTTATCAGCGATGCAGCCGGTAATATTTATGCCGCAGGACTTTTTCAGAATTCTTCCGGAAAATATTATGTAGCAAAGTTTGACGGTAATACCTGGAGTGAGCTCGGAGGACCTAATTCATTAGCTGCCGATCAGAGCATATTTTCACTCTGTATTGATCCATCAGGAAATATTTATGCTGCCGGTCAATTCGGAAATACAATAGGATATAGCTATGTCGCAAAATTTGATGGAACTTCTTGGAGCGAGTTAGGCGCACCTAATTCATTATATAGTTTCGATGATATCTATTCGATTTGCAGCGATGCAAATGGAAATATATATGCAGCCGGACTTTTTACGAATGTCTCTCAACAAAGGTATGTTGCTAAATTCGACGGCACATCGTGGAGTGAACTGGGCGGTGCAAACTCATTGGGAGCTATGGGTTCTATCGAAGCAATTTGCAGGGATTTAAATGGCAATATTTACGCTGCCGGGCAATTTACAAATGCCTCCGGAAACAAGTATGTCGCCATTTATAATGGTACTTCCTGGAGTGAGCTTGGTGGAGTAAATGGACTTTCCGCAAATGAAAGAATCGAAACAATTCACGCTGATGCAACAGGAAATATTTATGCCGGAGGCTCATTTACCAATTCCGGCGGGAAATATTATGTTGCAAAATATGATGGCACAAACTGGCTTGAATTGGGCGGTTCCAATTCTTTAGAAGTTACAGGATACATAAATTGTATTTACACAGATGCCTCCGGAAATGTATACGAAGGCGGGTACATAAATCTTAGCTGGCTCAACCGTTATCTACATAAGTTCGATGGAAATACATGGAGTATAGTCGGCGCGCCAAGTGCATTTAGTACGAACTTCGAGATAAATGCAATTTGCAGTGATCCAACCGGAAATATTTATGCAGCAGGAAATTTTTACAACTCTTCCGATAATTTTTATGTGGCTAAATACAATGGTATTTCGTGGAGTGAATTAGGTGGTGTAAATGCACTTGATGCGAATCTGATGATTACAGCTATTTGCAGCGATGCTTCCGGAAATATTTATGCAGGTGGTAATTTCACGAATATTTCCGGGAAATGCTATGTCGCAAAATTTGACGGAAGCACATGGAGTGAGTTGGGCGGAGTAAATTCACTTGCAGCAAACGGAAGGATTTTTTCTATATACTGTGCAAACGGAAAAATATATGCAGCCGGAGCTTTTAAGAATTCCTCGGGAAAATATTATGTAGCAATGTTTGATGGCTCCAGCTGGAGTGAGCTTGGAGGACTTAATAATCTTTCCGCATCAAGTTTTATAAATTCGATTTGCAGCGATCCCGCGGGAAATATTTATGCAGGTGGAGCATTTTTTAATGCTTCACTGAAAAAATATGTTGCCAAATTCGATGGTACAAATTGGATAGAATTGGGTGGAGTCAATTCACTTGGTGCAGGTAGCGTTATTTCTTCCATCTGCAGTGATGGGAACGGGAACATTTATGCTACAGGAGATTTTAATAACTCCTCAGGAAATAAATATGTAGCAATGTACGATGGCAGTAGCTGGAGTGAATTAGGCGGACTTAATTCTCTTTCGGCAAACGGGGCCATCTTGTCAATCTGCAAGAATTCATCGAATTCAATTTTTGCCGCCGGCAGTTTTATAAATTCATCAGGAAATAATTATGTTGCTAAATTCGATGGTACTTCCTGGACAGAAACAGGCGGATTAGATAATCTGAATGCACTCGACTATATTGTTTCAATTTGTCCGGATGCAAATAATAATATTTACGCAGCCGGTGAGTTAGGACTAAATACCTTATGTCCAATAAATACAGTTGCCATTTTCCATGATACACCTGTTGAAATTTCTGATTTACAATTTGAAAGTGATATTGTAGTTTATCCAAACCCGTTCATCGATTATTTTGTAATTCAAAATAATTCAGGAGGTTTTACGAACTATACAATGACAATGTTTGATATCAGCGGGAGAATAATCAGGAATGAAAAACTGAATTCGTTTAGTAATACAGCTACTATTAACGTAAAAGGTTTGACAAAAGGAAGCTATTTTGTCAGAATGAGCGATGGGAAAATGAACAGAGAATTTAAGATTTTGAAATAAGGCTTAGAGTTTTAAAATTAACTTTTATATTTTAAATTTTCTATTCCAATTGCATTGAAAAAAGAGAGATTTGTTATTTTATATAATTTTTTCATTCATCAATTATCACTTGTTTACTAAAATAAAAATCTGTAATTTAATCACTTTCAAAATTTACCGTCCATGAAAAAATTACAACTAACTATTATTTCGATATTACTTTCGACAATTACTTTAACTGCGCAGCTCGTATATATGCCCGATTCGGCGCTCCGTGCCAAGCTTTCAAACCAGGGTTTTGCTGCATGTATCAGTGGAAATTTCATTGATTCGACTTGTTTAAATGTGCAGCAAACAACCATACTGGTTCTTGATTATGCAGGAATTCTGAATCTCCAGGGAATTGAGGCATTTAGAAATTTAAATGAACTTTGGTCTGCAGGTAATCACGGACTCGCTGTTCCGACTTTACCCCCTCAACTTAAGGAACTTTATTTGCAAGACGACAGTCTGGTAAGTTTGCCAGCTCTTCCTTCCGGTCTTGAAGTCCTGCATGTTTATAACAATCATCTTACGACTCTTCCTTCTCTACCCAATACCCTGCTCTATTTGGATGTAAGCCGGAATGATTTTCTCTATTTGCCAAATTCCCTTCCTGATTCATTGCGACACTTTGCCTGTACCGACTTACAGATAACATCTCTACCTCCTCTTCCATCAAAACTAAATTACCTCAATTGCCAATATAATAATTTGCATTCTCTGCCTGGCCTGCCAGATTCGTTACAGACATTGAAATGTCAAAGAGATTCCCTTACAAGTCTTCCAACTCTTCCGGCCCGAATTCAAACAATCGACTGCAGGGATAATCAAATTACCTCACTCCCAACTTCACTGAATAACCTTGTATACTTAGATTGTCAAAATAATCTATTAAGCTCATTGCCTGCTTTGCCATCTACCCTTGAAAAGCTGTATTGCCGGGACAATCAAATTATCACATTACCTGCGCTTCCTGCTTCTCTAAAAATACTCGATTGTATGTATAATCAATTAAGTATTATGCCTGCTATTCCTTCGATGTTGGAAATCCTGTCATGTGGATACAATCAATTTACATCCCTTCCATCTTTATCTGATTCGTTAAATATATTGGATTGCAGGAGTAACCAAATAACGTCCTTGC
>CAZAON010000010.1:0-3385 GCA_964486655.1 uncultured Flavobacteriales bacterium | reverse complement strand
TCCACAGGGTTTTTACTTAGAATATTTTCGAGCTGCTCCAGTTTTCCCAGGTACTGGCCGTTAAGGTTCGCCTTATTTTGATCATCCAAAAAACCGACCAACCGATATCCGAAATGAGGATTGGACAAAATAGAATCGTAGAAATTCTGTCCAACCTCGCCAGCGCCGATAATAAGAATATTTCTGAGATTTCTCCCCCGTTTCCTGAGAAGATAAAGGAATTTTCTCAGAACAAATCGTTCGGCCGTAAGCAGGATAAGGAAACTGACCGAATACATGAATACAAAAGACCTGGACAGCGGATGGGTTTTCATAAAAAACAGAATTACAACGGCCGCTATGACCTGGATCAACACGTTCTTAATAAGTCCTATGAGTTCGAAGCCAAAATGCCTGGAACGAAATTCGTCATACAAATCGGTCATACGTGCAGAGAAGAACCAGATCAGGATGAGCGAAAAACAGAGAGAATAGTCCCGGCTGATGAGCTGAATGGAATTGTGTGAGGCATAATAATTTGCTGCGCCGACGTACGCCGCAACAAGAACCATGATATCCGCACTAAAACGAAATACGTAAAGAGATTTACGATGAATATGCATAAAACGTACTTTGGAACGAATATGTTCTACTGACCAGTCACAAGTCTAATCTTGGACTCCCCAAAGCATAAACCTTAAAAAACTTACAATGATAGCCATTTCAACATTAAATAGATTAAAATGTAACACTTTATTTACAGTATTTCTACTGTTTTTTAACATAACTTAGCACATAATCTAATGGTTTTTAATGATAGATTTACTTTGCGCTTAACCCTTATTGGCAGTTGGAAAAATGCTATGGATAAGACTTTATTTGGGTTCCACGAGTGTTTTAAAAAGCTCTTCGTATTGATCAGTTATGTGGTCCCATGTGTACCGTTCTTCTATTCTTTTGCGCGACTTGTTTCGATATTCTTCAATCAAAGGAGCATTATTATCAACAGAATTAATTATTTCTGTAACACTGTCTGCATTTTTCTGAAAATACATCCCATAGTTATTCTCATCAAGAACTTCACGACTAAAAACGGTATCTAACGCTAAAACACAACTTCCATACGCTAAAGCTTTCAATAAAGAAGGGTTGGTTCCTCCGAATTCATGTCCGTGGATATACGCATACGAATTGCAGTACAACTCCCTCAGTACATTTCCATCACGTACGTACCCCGGAAATATAATCCGAGAGTCTTTTGTATTTCGAATTCTTTCAGCGTATTCATCTTTATACGGTACATCCCCTAGTATAACTAATTTTTTCTTGGTATGTGTTTTCTCAAAACCACTTACAATGATATCGCCATTATTATCTGGAATTAATCTACCAACAATTAGATAGTAATCATTTGGCTTTAACCCCAGTTGCGCGACCAATGACGGGTCTGAACTGTATGCGACATTAGCGCCATAAGCTATGGTAACCGGGTCCGAACTAAATTCATTGCGATAAATATCAGCCATTCGGTCAGAATCAGAAATGATCGCATCAAATACTTTTGTTGAAAGCCATGAAGAAAAGTAAAAATATTTTGAGCCCAGCCCACGCCATTTGGGACGAAGCCATTCAAGACCATCAACATTGATAGCTGTTTTTTTTCTAAAAAGGGTTGTGATTATACCAAATGGCCCGTTTGCTGTATTAACATATAAAACAACATCAAAACTCTGAAACAATATGTGGATAGTTGATAAAAAACTGTGACTCAATTGACTCAACGTCTTTGACTGAACCGATGGTATATAAAAGAGTTTTATTCCATTCACTTCAGCTGGAAATTCTTTGAATAAACCTTTGTGGCAATAAACTGTAACGGTATGTCCTCTTTTAGTCAAACGTGGTGCAAGCTCGGCTACAAACGTTTCGTAACCGCTATAAACATATGGATAACCGCGAGTCCCGAGTATAACAATTTTCATTTCTTCAATTTCTTTTTTTTATTATTTTGGCAGGTACACCTACAGCAACTGAATACTCATCAATTGAAGTAGTTACTACTGAGCCCGCCCCAATAAGACATCCCTTCCCGATAGTTACACCGCTTAAAATTGTAGTCCCCGCGCCAATCCAACAATTATCTCCAATAATAACTTCAGATCGGGTTTCTCCTTGCTTTCTTATAAGAATTTCTTTGTTTTCATAGATGTGATTTTCAGAAAATATGCGTACCCCAGGTCCCATAATAACATCATTCCCAATAGTTATTCCCCCTTGAGCGCCTATGAATGATTGGGCCCCTATCGCGGAATAATTTCCAATTTTAAGACCCGTCCCTTTACGTGCAATCACCCCAGTACAAATAATGACGGACGATTTCCCAACAGTGACATTACGTCCAAACGAAATACCGTGGATCGACAATGCATTTATATATACATCATTCTCTATAATAAGCCCGGTTTCGGCTCGAAAGTTATATCCGTGTTCAACGGTTATAGACGAACCGCAAAAAACAACTCCAGAAACCCCACGGTGGATAAACTTAAATTTCAAGCCTCTTAATATCTGAAAACAACGGTGTAATATTATAAATAACCATTCTTTGAAAGAATAATCACTTTCAATTTTATAGTCTGCCTCATTTTTTAAGAATCTTACAACACTTCGAATTAAGCTTTTAAAAGGAACTTGCATCATAATTGTAGAATTTTATTCAGATTTAGTGCGGATTTTTGCCATGTAAAATTACTGGCACGAATAATACCTTTCTCTACTTTCGCATACGCTTTAATTGGATCATCTAAAACACCGTTTATTGTTTTTGCAATGTGTATCGGATCTGCAGGGTCAACATAATTTGCAGCTTCGCCACATATTTCATGAAAAACTGGAAGGTCGGATAATATAACCGGGATTCCAGATGCCATTGCTTCAAGGGGCGGTAATCCAAAGCCTTCATCATAAGATAAATAACAAAATGCCTTCGCCATTTGAAATATGTAGGGCAAATCATCTTCTTCAATAAATCCAGGTAAGATAATCCGTTTTTCCAATTTAAGATCCTGTATTGCTTTGTGTACATCAAACATTTTTCGGTCCAGTGAACCTGCGAGTACTAAAGTAAATGAAAAATTCATCGTACATGAAATAGCTTTTAATAAATTAAAAATATTTTTTCTTTCATTTAAACGCCCTACATATAAAAGATAATCTCCAAAAATTGCATATTTTTCTCTTACCGCCTGCATATTGGATTGATCAATATTTTTAGATGGTTTAAATTTTTCATCAACGCCATGGTACAGAACGAATATTTTTTTTTCATTCACAAAACCAAATTTTAACATCCTTTGTTTTTCATTTTCTGAAACAGTGATAATTTTTTCGGAACATCTTGCCAGAT
>CAZAON010000009.1:0-2880 GCA_964486655.1 uncultured Flavobacteriales bacterium | reverse complement strand
TAAAAATAAATTTAAATGCAAGTTATACCAATGGTAAAAGTGAATCACCGGATTTTAAGAATATTCAATACTATGAAGATTCAATATCGAATACATTCCAGATTGGTGGAACAATTGGTGACGGAATTCACAGATATTACAGGTATTTAAGTGATAATTTATTTGATTCCTATTTAACGGCCGAATTTCCTTTTAAATCAATTCCCGGCTTTGATAAAAAGATAAAATTCGGGGGAGGATACCAGTATAATGATAAAAAGAGTGACCAGTATGATTATGCTCTTAACTTTAGTCCGAACAATACTCTGGTATTAAAAAATCATGACCTGGACGCATTTCTGAACCCCGGAATTTTTGATATTCATTCATATACGGATCAGAGTGGAATTGTAAATAATATGGTAGAAGCATATTATACAAATGACATGGGGGCTGCCGATCACACATTTGGTAATAGCAGGATTATTTCAACTTTTGCAATGGGAGACCTAAACTATTATAGAATTCGTTTCTCGGGCGGATTAAGATTTGAGAATGCGCATATTTTAACTGATGTTACGGAATTCGATTCTCTGGAATATGCTCCGGATGATATTCGAAGAGTTTATTCGAATGGGTATCCAATTGCAAATCCGGGCGAGATAAACAGTACAGTACTGCTACCAAGCATAAATGTTATTTACAAAATCAAAGCAGATGAAGATGAAAATCCGATTAATGTAAGATTGAATTACAGTAAAACTACGGCGCGGCCAAGTATTCGTGAGCTTTCGGATGTGGCAATATTCGATTATCAGCTTAGGAAATTTGTTTTCGGTAATTCAAGTTTAGTGCCGGTTTCGATAGATAATTACGATGTAAGATTTGAGTTTTATAAACCCCAATTTAATTTTTCAGTCAGTTTGTTTGATAAGGAGTTTAAAGATCACATAGAGTTAGTTGAATCTTCGGGATTCACATGGCAGAATGTAGACAAATCAAAAGTGTATGGAATTGAACTGGAAGGAAAAGCAGCACTTACGCATAATTTCGATTTAACATCAAATATTACATTAATTCATTCACAGACAAATTTTGTCAGAACAAGGATGGAAGTGGATGGAGGAATTAAAATTTATATTCCTACAGATACGGTTGAGCGATCCATGTTTGAGCAAGCCCCATATGTCGTGAATATTATCGGCACATATCATCTTGATTCAATAGGATTAGCAGCTACGGTCAGCTATAACGTTCAAGGTCCAAGACTTGTTATTGCCTCTTCAAAGCAGGAGATACCGGATATTTTCGAAATGCCGCGAAACGTTATTGATATAAAAGTTACGAAGAAATTAGGAAGACATTTTGTTCTGGGACTTTCTGCAAGGGATATTTTGAATTCCTCGGTGACCAGAAAGTATGAAGGAACAGATGTCATTTTTAGTACATATAAGTATGGGACTGTGTATGGAATGTCAATCACCTATAAATTATGATCACAATGAAATACGCCGGATTTATTATTTTATTCTTGTCTCTAATTTTTCGATCGTATGGTCAAATCGAAAATGTATATGTTGAAAAGTATTACATTTCTGATTTGAATGACGCGACAGATACGACCGGTGGAAATATTGAGCCCGGCACTATCACATACAGGGTTTATGTTCAATTAAGGCCGGGAACAAAGATTAAAAAGATTTACGGAGATTCTAATCATGCCTTAAGATTTTCCAGTACAGAATTGTTTTTTAATAATAAAGCGGACGGACAGACTTTTGGGAAGGATTTTACAAAAAGCAGATTACAGGAGAATACAGTTGCGCTGGATTCATGGATTACAATTGGTCAGGCTACCAGGGTTGCGGCTAAAACATATTTTGGAATTCCCAAGCAGTACGACATAGATGGGTCGGTTATTGGGGGAAGCAATAATGATGGAGGAAGCGCCGGTATAAGTGGTGGTTTGCTTTCTAATTCAGACGGAAATGCGGGCCTGCCATTGACGACATCCGATGGTTTAATACCAATGACGAATACTCCGACGGCATGGGCTGATTATGGATTTAAGGATTTTATTACCGGAGAAGACTCCACAATTTTTGGTTCTCTTATTCCCGGCAATGAATTTTTAAGTAATAATGCGGGGTTGCAAAATTCGGGGGTGGAAGGAATTTCGCCTGATACTAATTTTGTTTTAATAGCTCAGTTAACCACAAAAGGAGAAATATCTTTTGAAATTAATCTGGAAGTTGATCAAATTATAAATGGAATTACTGAAACGGTTAATTATGTTGCAAATGATGATGTATTACTTCCCAATGAAGAATTCTGTGCATTATTAAAATATCCAGCCGCATGTGGTTGCAGAGACGGCAGGTATTTGGAGTATAGTAATTCCTTTACATGCGACAATCCTGATTCTTGTCATACACTTATTGTCTACGGCTGTATGGATCCCATGGCTTGCAATTATGATCCGGACGCGAATTTGAATTTACCTGAATTGTGTTGTTATCCCGGATACTGCAATGACAGGGATATATTGGTAGTCTGTCCCGAACTTTCTCAGAAGAGAATTAAGCATGATGAAGGATTAATTTATCCGAATCCTGCTGTGGGTAGATTATATATTAACCGGACAAATTCAAATTCAGCGGCGAATATGTTTAGATTATTTGATCAATTTGGAAAATTATCCGGCAGTGGGAAAATTAGTGAAGGAGAAAACGTAATTGATGTTTCCGGATTAAGTGCCGGTGTTTATATGATCCAGTTAATAAGTGTGGAAGAGGTAATGAGTCAATTAGTAGTAATTAAAAATTAAGCGGGAATGTTGCAGAGAATAAAGTCAGAATCTCTTTTCATAGTTAAACTTCTTTTGTGTACAATATTGTTTAT
>CAZAON010000008.1:0-10765 GCA_964486655.1 uncultured Flavobacteriales bacterium | reverse complement strand
CTTTCAAAGCTCCGGTTCCGAATTCCATTTCGATATAATCGTCGAAGATTACAGGAACCGGACGATTTACCATAGGAATAACGGCGAACATTCCCTTCAGATGTTTGTATCTCTCATCATTCGGATGAACACAAACTCCCGTATCACCTAAAATTGTTTCAGGTCTTACTGTAGCAATTGAAACAAATTTATCTCCATTGTATTTTTTACCGGCAACATCTGCAGTCCAGTTATTGTCCGAAATATTCCAGGCGGATTTATTCTGTTTTAGAAGTTCCGCAAGCGTCGCATCAACAATCGGATATCTTACATAAACAAGTTTTGAATTTACTTCCTTATGTATTACTTCTTCATCACTTAGCGCTGTCTTTCCCTGCGGATCCCAGTTTACCATTCGAACGCCGCGATAGATGTAACCTTTTTTTTGCAAATCAATGAATACATCAATTACCGCTTCACTCAGGTCGTCTTCCATCGTGAAACGTGTACGATCCCAGTCGCATGATGCACCTAATTTTTTTAACTGCTCAAGAATGATTCCCCCGTACTTTTCTTTCCATTCCCAGGCATACTTTAAAAAATCTCCTCTCGTAAGATCTTTCTTGTTAATGCCTTTTTCTTTCAGCATGGCAACAACCTTTGCTTCGGTAGCGATAGAAGCATGATCAGTACCCGGAACCCAGCAGGCATTTTTGCCCGACATACGCGCACGACGGATCAAAACATCCTGAATCGTATTGTTAAGCATGTGACCCATGTGCAACACACCGGTAACATTCGGAGGAGGAATAACTATCGTATACGGCTCGCGCTCATCGGGAACGCTTCTGAAAAAGCCTTGTTTTAACCAATATGAATACCATTTATTCTCGGTCTGCGCCGGATCGTAGGTCTTGGGAATTTCTGACATGGAGGCGAAAATAATGAAAAATTCGGGGAATAGGGCTGCTGGTCTTTAGGGCATTGGAAACCGGTTTCGGGTTAGGGGTTTCGGGTTTCGGGGTTTCGGGTTCAGGGTTTCGGGTTTCGGGTTTCGGGTTAGGGGCTGCAAGTTTCTACTGCTGAACTTCTAATTGGTGAACATTTTATAATTACGATCCGATTGGAATTTTTGGACAACCTATACAACTCAACCTTTTGGAAGAAATTTAATCAGCTGTGAAAATATCGGCTGTCCGGAGAAAGAATTACTTTTGCCCATGATTGAATTTTGTTTGTGTCGTAACTACAAAATTATCAATCTTCAATCTCCGCCGGTTCCCATTTAGAGACTACTGCCGTCGCAACTGCATTTCCCATCACATTCGTCGCTGATCTTCCCATGTCGAGGAGCCAGTCGATGGCTAATAAAAGGGTTAGTCCCTCTTGCGGAATGGAAAATGTTTGCAGCATTCCGGCTATGACGACCAGTGATGCGCGAGGAACGCCTGCCATACCTTTACTGGTGACTAAAAGTATCAGCATCATCGTCACTTGCTGACTTAAGCTTAATTCAATTCCATAGGCCTGGGCGATCGCCATCGTAGCAAAGGTCATGTACATAATGGAACCGTCGAGATTAAAAGAATAGCCCAATGGCAAAACAAAACTGACAATTTTAGGCGGACAACCAAATCGCTCCAGACCAAGAATTGTTTTTGGCATGGCCGCTTCACTGCTGGCTGTGCTGAAGGCCAGCAACATCGGTTCTTTCACATGATTGAAGAGTGACTTGAAATTTATTTTCAGTAAAAAACAGATGATAAACAGAACGACGAAAACGAAAAATAATAGTCCGGCGAAAAAGCACAGAATTATTTTTACATAACCGCTTAGAATACTTAATCCTTTCAAGGCAATAATGGCAGACATAGCCCCAAATACAGCAAGTGGTGCCAGTTTCATTACGTAGGCCGTTACTTTCAACATGACATGAGCGATCGCATCGAAGAAATCAACGATGATCTTTCCCTTCTCATTCAGCGAAGAAACCGCTACTCCGAAAAAAAGTACGAATATGATAATAGGCAGAATCTGATTGTGAGCCATCGAGTCAACAATACTCTCCGGGAAAATGTGCTTCACAAACTCAGCCCCGTTAAAACTTTTTGCCGCAACAGGTGGTGCTGATGCAGCTTCCATCAGTAATCCTTTACCGGGTTCAAATATGTTTACGATGACAAGTCCGAGTACAAGTGCGACAATCGTCGCTCCCGTAAAATAAATCATCGTCTTAAGTCCGATACGACCGACCGTCTTAAAATCACCCGCCTTGGCAATACCTGTAAGCAACAGCGAAAAAACCAAAGGGGCAATAATCATCTTTATCAGCCTGAGGAAAATATCGCTGATCAGCTGCATATTGCCGGCGAACGGCTTTATCTGATCCGGATCAGGCCAGGTATTCCTGTACCATTCTCCCACAACTATTCCCAACAGTAAACCAATAATAATCTGTGTTGTTAACGATAGTCTCTTCATTGTCCGAATATCAGATTTCAATAATACGTTTTTAATGCTATCATTACGAAAAAAAAGATGCTGCCCCTGCCCGAAGATTTTCTAAAACAGGCGAAGAAATTTGCAGGGGCTGACTATGAAAAATTCATATCCTCACTGGAAAAGCCTTCAGGCATAAGTATCAGGCTGAATCCCTATAAACCCACAGATCAGTTTGACGGCGAAGATCCTGTAAGCTGGTCGCTAAGAGGTAAATACCTGAAAGAAAGACCTTCGTTTACGCTTGATCCACTTTTTCATGCCGGGTGCTATTATGTACAGGATGCAAGTTCTCAATTCCTCGAAATTCCCTTTCAGACTGCCGCTAAAATGCTCAACAGGTCATTGCTCGTGCTCGATTTATGTGCCGCACCGGGAGGAAAAAGCACGCATTTGTTATCCATGCTTGGGGAGAATGATCTGCTGGTAAGCAACGAAGTTATTCCTTCCCGAAACAATATTCTTCGTCAGAATATTATCAAATGGGGTTGTGCGAATGTCGTTGTAACACAAAACGATCCGTCCCAACTCGCAAAAATGGAGAGACTCTTCGACATAATTGTCGTTGACGCTCCCTGCAGTGGCGAAGGACTTTTTCGAAAAGACAAAGAGGCGATCAGCGAATGGAGTTTGGAAAATGTCGAACGATGCGCAGTCAGGCAAAATGAAATACTGGATCATGCATTTGAAATGCTGAAACCGGATGGCTGCCTGATCTACAGCACCTGCACCTTTGAACCGGTTGAAAACGATGACCAGATAAAACGACTTATTGAACAATACAACATGTCTGTTATCCCGGTTGATTATTCTTCCGATGAAATTACGAAAACGGCATACGGATTTTCGTTCTATCCGCACCGGACAAGAGGGGAAGGATTTTATATTTCACTTTTGCAAAAGAGAACGGATGAAACTGCCGCCGGAATAAAAACAGGAAAGTCAAAAGAAGAATCTCATTCGTATTTATCTTTTTTGAAAAACAGCGAATCCTTTACAGCATTGAAAAAAGATGAAAACCTTTATGCGATTCTATCCGCTCATTTTAACACGGTGAATTATCTCAGGAATAACAGTTACGTCAGGCTAGCCGGGATTCACATCGGAGAATTAAAAGGAAAGGATGTTGTCCCCTCCGAAGCTCTGGCATTATCGAATGACCTTGGAGAAAAATTCCCGGTACTTGAATTTTCAAAAGAAGATGCACTTGATTTTTTAAGAGGTGGAAATCCTTCTGTTGACTGTCCGAACGGATTTGCAGTTGTAAGTTACAAAAACCACACGTTGGGGTGGATAAAAAAAATCGGCAACAGGGTAAATAATTATTATCCGAAAGAATGGCGAATTCGCAACAAATAATTACTTGCGATTCTTCAGCATATCGTATAACTCAAATTTCTTTTTGATATAAATACAAAAATCATACTGGGAAGCGGATTTCATATAACTTTCGGGCACGTCACAGAAATCAATAAAATCATCAAACTCAAAATCATCGAGATTGATAATGTCATATGCGACGTAATTCGTAAAAAGCTGTTTTAATAGATCCCGTTTCTTTTCATTATTAATGCGCTCCCTGTTGTGAGCCTTAAGTCTTTCGAGGGAATTCATTTGCTGAAACAAAAAGGTAATCGGCGAATTTAAAGCATCTACTCCGCTTACTTCGAAATCCTTTTTGTTATAACCCAATCGTTCTATGTCTTTGTAAATGGATTGTAAATCACGCGCTGAAAAAATATTGACTTCTCTTAATGTTATGTTCAGTTTTGAAATAGGAACAGCGATGTAATAGTTTTGTTTAAAAGCAGAATCCCTGAAAGTAATTCGAACAAATTCATATCCGCTTGAGGCCACCATAATTGTGTCCTTCCTTTCAATTACAACCTTAAAAGTCCCATCTGCCTTTCCGAACGTTCCCTGTGAGGTACGAAGGTTAATAATCATAAGGTCTTCCAGTCGCCGCGACGGATTTGAGACATCATATGCTGTACCCTCAATTGTGATCAACGTATCCTGCCCGAATGCGTAATCAGAAAAAATGATCAGAAAAAACAGGAAAAGGGAGCGGTACATATGCGGCGAAAATACGAATTACGGTTTAGAAACACAGTTTGCGGATTTGGAATAAAAGCTCATTTCCAAAACCAATAACGACAACAGGTTCATTTCATTGTTGTAATTAAAGGCTGACTGGTTAGAATTAGCCCTTAAATGGCCATTATTGATTCCTAATTCGTAATTTTTTCCCTATGTTTGCGGCCGCAAAAATCAATATTTCAACCAATGGCAAATATCGGAGACGTTAAAGTCGGCACAATTTTAAGGTACAATAATGAGTTATGTCTTGTAACTGAATGTATTCACCGTACACCCGGAAACCTTCGGGCTTTTTATCAGGTGAAGATGAAGAATCTAAAATCTGAAAAAGTCGTTGAAAACCGTTTCCGCGCCGGTGAAGAAGTGGAAATTGCCAGAGTTGAATACAGGGAGATGCAGTTCATCTATCCTGAAGGAGAACATGTTGTTGTCATGGACAATGATACCTACGAGCAAATCCATATTCCGGCCGAAATGTTTGGAGCAAATGCGAAATTCCTGAAAGAAGGAATGGCGGTTAAAATTGCTTTCGAAAACGATCAGCCCCTCTTAGCCGAAGCACCGACTTTTGTTGAACTAGAAGTTACATACACCGAGCCCGGTGTTCGCGGCGATACTGCTACCAATACACTTAAGCAGGCTACCCTTGAAACAGGTGCAGTCGTAAACGTTCCGCTTTTCGTAAATATCGGGGAAGTGATTAAGATTGATACGAGAGACTGGAGTTATTCGGGGAAAGTAAAATAGTTACGGGTTTCGGGTTACGGGTTTCGGGTTAACAGAAACAGTAAATTTCATTCTATCCTTTCATTTTTTTAATTTTAGTTGATAGCATTTTGTTCAAAATTGAACATTTATGTGCTATGCTACTCAAAAAAATTTCGGAACTTACATTTTCAAAAATCTAAGCAGCCTGTCGTTCGGCTCAGTTTAGTAAATGCAACCCGTAATCCGAAACCGAAAGTGCAAAACCGCAAACCCGAATCATTCATTAAACACCCCACCTACCCCGGAGGAAAAAAAGCTTTAGACGATTTCATTAAAGAAAATCTGAAATATCCCGAAGAGGCATTAAAAAACAAAATCGAGGGAACAGTTTCTATTGAATATGACGTTGACGTTTTCGGAAAAGTGATATTAGCCAAAATTAAACATGGCATTGGTCATGGTTGCGACGAAGAAGCTATCAGGCTCGTAAAGCTGTTGAAGTATCCGAAAAAAAGATATAAAGGAATGCACGTTGTTTTTCATATGACAATTAATATTCATTTCAGAATAAACACGGCTTCCAAATCACCCGAACAGCCGCAACAGCAAATTGTTTACAATTACGTGGAGAAAAAAAATACTCCCATACAGCAAAATCCCAATCAAACTCCCGGCATCACCATAAAAATCAGTGGTGCGGATCAGACTCCAAATTAACTCCTGATGAAAAACTTTCTGCTTTTATTTATTTTGATGAATTGCACAATTGCATTCTCGCAAATTATTCCGTCGAACAGGACGGCTGAATGGTCAACAGCAGGCTATCCTGACAGTATTCCTCAACCGGCAACAATTCTAAATGTTACTGATTTCGGAGCTGTAGGTGATAGTTTAACAGATAATGCGAATTTTATTGTTGATGCGATAGATTCATTGCACGGACAAAGCGGAGTGATTTTTTTTCCGCCCGGAAAATATATCATCGGTTCATCAATCACTATTCCCGATAGTGTTGTCCTGCGCGGTTCATCGTCCGACTCTACCTGGATCATTTTCAATTTCAACGGTACCACCGGAAACGGATTTAACATCAGCGGAAGTATTACCGGAAATTTCACGAATGTTACAAGCGGAGCAATCATTGGAAGTAACTATATTGTTGTAAATGACACGGCAGGGTTTTACATCGGATGTTTCGCGGAACTACTCGAAAATAACGGAAGCTGGGATACTCAGCCTGTTTTCTGGGCCGATAATTCTGTCGGACAAATTCTAACTATTACAGGAATTGCCGGCGATACACTTTATTTTAGTTCGCCACTCAGAATTTCGTATGACAGTTTGCTGAACCCCCGCATTCGTGTCATTGAACCTGCTAAAGAAATCGGAATCGAATGCATGCAATTACACCGTGTTGATACTGCAGCAAGTGTAAACTATAATATCTATTTTAACTATGCGGCGAATTGCTGGATACGCGGTGTTGAAAGCAGTAAAAGTGTGGGTTCGCACATTGAAATTGACGGATCGACCAACATTACTGTTACCGGTTGCTATATTCATCACAGTCATTCATATGATGGAGTATCCTCACATGGTTATGGAATTACATTGTTCAATCATACCGGCGAATGCCTGCTCACCAATAACATTATGAGATTTCTGCGTCATTCCTTTTCACTTCAAACAGGTGCAAACGGCAATGTCATTTCGTACAACTACAGTCTTGAACCGAATCGTTCTGAAGCGCCATCGAATGCAGGTGCTGACATTTCTCTTCACGGCCATTATCCGTATATGAATTTATTCGAAGGAAACATTGTGCAAAATATTCAGATTGATCAGACTCACGGGCCATCCGGACCGTTTAATACTTTTTTCCGCAACAGGGCTGAGTTATACGGACTGGTCATGACTTCGGGAACAGCACAAAGCGATTCACAGAATTTTGTCGGAAATGAAATTCCGAATACGCAATTGTTCATGGGAAATTATGTACTGGCCGGCAGTGGTCATTTTGAATATGCGAACAATGTCAGAGGTGTGATCACTCCTGCAGGCGCGACAGCTTTGGATGACACATCTTACTATCTCACTTCAGCTCCATCATTCTGGCAAAGCGGACCATTTCCTTCGATCGGCATGCCGAATGCATTGTCATCGGGAAGCATACCCGCGCAAGACAGGTATATATCAGGCAGTAATTTTACCATGTGCGATGAAAACATTCCGGTCGATATCCAAAGTTTATATCAGGGATATTTTCAAATATATCCGAATCCGACTTCCGGTTATATTCATATTCAGTCAGGCAGCAAAAATGATATGAATGTTTCGATAATGGATATTAACGGAAGAGTAATTCTGAATAAAATTATTTCAAACGAATTAACAAACCTTTCCTTTCCTGAAAATTTACCCGCAGGAGTTTATTTTTTTCAATTACGATCGAATGAATTTAATCAGGTAAACAAAATATTCCTCATTAAATAATTCAGTCACTTACAATGACTGCAAAAATTTCAGTAGTGCTTTTCTGTCGGCGGTTGAAAGATTTTTTACATACAAAGCTGATTGCTCTGCCTCTCCTCCATGCCACATGATGGCTTCGGTAACGGTTTTCGCACGACCGTCATGTAAATAGTAAGCCGGATAATTGACTGTCTCAAAAAGTCCCAATCCCCACAGCGGTGGTGTTCGCCACTCGTTTCCGTCAGCGTCAAAATCGGGACGATTATCCGCTAATCCCGGTCCCATGTCATGAAGCAACAAATCTGTGTACGGATGAATACGCTGATTACTTAATGTCGGAAATGCCACATTAACGGCAGTATTAAATGTAGGCGCATGACAGCTTCCGCATTTTGCATCCATGAAAATCTGTTGGCCGCGCAATACTTCTGCATTTTTCACATTCCTTCTTGCTGGCACCTGAAGTGTCTGCACATAAAATTTCACGGCATTCAGAATTTCATCGGGCAATTCATAATCGTCATTATAATTATCCATCTGTGACTGGCCATGTACCGTTTCGAGAGGAAACAAACTACTGGTAACACCAATATCATTATTGTATGCGGCAGCAACCTGTGTTAATATCGTTGCGGTATTAGATTTAAGTCCGAAGCGTCCCAGCATCTTCTTCTTATGATGTGGATCCCATACAAAATTAGCTTTACCGCTGATGCCGTCATTATTCGCATCATTCGGATCCGCATTGAATAAAATATCCTCTTCAGAAATCGCTTCCAGCAAACCTAAACCAAAAACCGGCGGTGCCAGTCGTGGCGATAACAGATAATTTCCGGGAATCGGTTCATACAAATTTGTCAGTGTATAAGCAGGCTCTCTCAGAACATATTGCTCACCATCCGGAAATGAATAAGTCTGATTCGTAAAACTGATCTGAACACGGGCTTCCGGATTTTTCCCGAATATAGCCTGATCCTGAATTTGTGTTCCATAACCCGGAACAGCAACAGGTTCCCCATGGTCGCCTGCTCCACTAAAACTGATTCGCATCAGCAAACTTGAATGTGGGTCGCCCGCGGAAGGCACACCCTTTCCGTCGTTATGATGACAGGAAATACAGGATACATTATTGAATGCAGGACCAAGTCCGTTGTTTATTGGCGCGGGAGCGGTAACAAATGCCTGCTCAAAAGCGCCATCACCCAATGCATGCACCCTGGAATCATAATCACTAAGACCGGTAAATTCATTACTAAATGCATCTGAAGTTGCATCAAATGCTGTCTGAGACCCTCCACTTAATCTTTCATCGTATTCATTTTCCGGAAACTCTTCAGCTTTCCGGCACTGAGATAATGATACGATTATGACGAATAAAAAAAACGTGATAAAAATTCTTTTCATTTCAATTATTCGTTGATATTGGATTGTACAAAATTGGTCAATAGATTCATGGAGCTGAATAATTCATTAATCGCGTTTTGAGCTATGAGTATCTGAGTCTGCTGAGTAAAAATTGCTTCGCCATAATTCGGACTAATAACAGCCAGACTACTTAATGCACTATTTATCTTCGATTGTATTTCATTGTCAAGTGATAAATTTTTCGCTTTAACGAGATCGTGCAGACTTTTACCGGTGGAAGTATATTTACACATGTAAACATTCTGAACGCCTCTGATATTATTTGTAAAATCAGTCGTCGCATTATGTGCATACTGCGATTCTACAAGTTCCGAATCATGCGCAACCAAAGGAACTTCCATTTTATTGTTCGCGACTTCATCGCAGATATGAGCCATGGCATTCACAATCGCGAGAAACGCATCCTTCTTTGAAGAATACCTGCTGTTACTGCCGCCTGCATTTATCAGTTCAGTCGTAAAATTTCCGGGCTGATTAATATCCCAGCTGTTTACAAGCTGAATGATTGTATTATTAAGACTCTCGGTGAGGGATGTTAAATATTTCAGCTCTCTTTGTGTAAGAGCTGATGCAGTTCTTGTTCCGCCAACACCAAAAAGCACATATTCAATGGGGTGATATCCCTTTAACGTAAACTGAAGCGAATCTACATTTGCGACTTCAAGCGGATTATTGCTTGCAAGCACAGAATCCAGCTCAACTGTATTTACCGGCCAGCTATCGGTTGCCGGATCATAGTTAAAGTCCTGAACAGGGCCGAATAGAAATCCTTCCGCCTGCTCCCATGCCTGTCGAGCGGCACGCCATGCATCACGTGCTGCTTGCAGGTTCTGATCTGTTGTATTAACCGACAATTCGGATGAGGCGATTCTCAGCGCATTTGTCTTTGACTGAAGATCGGTATAATTTGGAATTGCCAAAACGTTTGCGAAATCAGTCAGCACTTGCGAAGGTGTAATAACAGTTTCAACAGGAGTAGTTGTCTCATCGTCTTTCTTACAACCTGAAAAGGTCGCGACAATTAATAAACAAATTAGCAGAGAGTTCTTTATCATTTTATAGAATGTTGTTATTGCTTTATAATTTTTTGAGAATAAATTCCCTTGTCATCTTTAATTATTAAAGAGTAAACACCGTAAGAGAGATATTCGAGATCGATTTTTGTTAAATAGGACGATGTATAAACTGATTTTCCGAAAATATCATATACCGTTATTTCCGTTTTATTCGAATTGAAATCCTGCGGGATCATTAATTCATTTGTAAATGGATTGGGGTGAACCAATAACTGATATTTTCTGATTTCTTCCACTTTCGAATTAAGTGCCGGTAATCTGTATAACTCATATCCCAATGTATCATATTGAGCGGGATAAAAGAATCCGTGTAATACAAGACTGATCGGAGAAAACTGATCGATGTCATTATCCGTACAGGCATTTGGCAAATAAGGCGTTGGCGCGATCATCTGTGTTGCACCGGTCGAATCATTATATTCGAATAATTGAAATCCGTCAATGAAATTCTGCCTTGCTACGAAATACAATTTATTGTTGTAAACGGAAAAATTAATTGGATCACT
>CAZAON010000007.1:0-14066 GCA_964486655.1 uncultured Flavobacteriales bacterium | reverse complement strand
AGTGCATTGGCAATTCTAGGTGTCCCTCTGCTTCTACGGGCAATTTCATTGGCTGCTTCGCTTGCGATTTCAATGCGTAACAATCCGGCCGAACGACCAATTATCGTTTTCAATAATTGCGAATCATAATATTCAAGCCTGAGATTAATTCCGAATCGCGCTCTCAATGGAGAGGTAAGAAGTCCGGATCTGGTTGTGGCTCCGACAAGAGTAAACGGATTGATTTTGATCTGAACAGAGCGTGCATTGGGGCCTGTCTCAATCATTATATCAATCTTATAGTCTTCCATGGCCGAATAGAGATATTCCTCCACGACAGGGCTTAATCTGTGAATCTCATCAATGAACAAAACATCATTAGGCTCAAGATTCGTTAATAATCCGGCCAGATCACCGGGCTTATCCAATACAGGCCCGGAAGTGGTTTTGATATTTACACCTAATTCGTTTGCAACGATATAAGCAAGAGTGGTTTTTCCCAAACCCGGCGGGCCATGAAGAAGAACATGATCCAAAGCTTCATCCCTTTGCCGGGCTGCTGCAACGAAAACCTGAAGGTTACTTAAAACATTTTGTTGGCCGGTAAAATCATCGAATCCCTGTGGACGAAGAACTTTATCGAGTTCTTTCTCAGCGGGCGAGAATTGAGAGCCGGAAGGGTCCAGATTGGGGTTTGACATGCGTTTGGTAAAAGTACTGAATTTTGGATTAAGGATTAAGGATTAAGGATTAAGGATTAAGGACAAAGGATTAAGGACGAAGGAATGTTGAATGCGAAATCTGGAATATGGAATTTTGGAATTTACCGTCATTCTTCACTCTTCATTAATATATCTTTTACCAGTTCGTCCAGAAATATTTTCGCATCAAGAGAAAAAGCGATTGAATTTAAGTGCTGAGTTTGCTCTTTTGACCGGAGAATAGTAAAGCGATAGCCTAAAGTAGTACCGACTCCGAGCCATCGGAGGATGTTAAACTGTACGGAGCCTTCTGGCTGATAGAAGATGATAGTTTCTGAAGGACCAAAAACCTTCTTCATCTCCGGTCTTCGAACGTATTCATATTTGGCGCTGCCAATACCGATATTAAAAGGGGTAATAGTAAACTGCCAGGGATATTTATTAAAAACAAAATACTCCGCGGAGAATGAAAAATAATGCAAGTGAAGTTCGGCCGCTGTTACATACTCGAGATTATTCTCGTTGAAATGAATATCTGAAACAACTGAATTGTTGGTAAGGATAGAATAACCAATCCCAAAGCGTATAAGCTGATTATAATTCAGTCCCATGCGTAATCCGCCGACACTTGCATACTGCTTATCAATAAATGTATTTTGCGAAGTCAGGTTAACAAAAAACTTCGGCTTCTGATGCAGGCTGTAATTAATTGAATCGAGAATTTGAGCTTTACAATTTGCAGTAAAAAGAAGAATCAAAAACAATAATCTGAAAATTCTCATATGCAGCAATAAAAGACAAACTTCATCACCATTAATAACAATAACAGTCTGTTAGTATTTAACTGATATAAGAATTTTTTATTGAAAGACTCAGCGTTTTTCAACAGCTTCTTCTACGGAAAGTTTCTTTCCAACCAGTTCCTTTCCGTTTAATCCTTCAATAGCTTTCAAAGCGTCTTCCTTATTTTTGAATTCTACGAAACCAAAACCACGTGACTCCCAGGTAATTTTATCGTATACAATCTTAGTGCTTTCAACTTCTCCGAATTGTTTGAAGATTGATTCCAGCAATACTTCATTGACAGTTCCGGCAATGTTTTTTACAAATAATTTCATGCGACAAAGGTAATGGTTTTAGCATTTGAAAAAAATTTCTACCTTATTGGCGTAAAAAAAGTCCGGACCCTGACTTCAGACTCACAACTACACAATTATGTCCTCCTTTCACATTCACACTCTCGAACAATACAACGAAGTATATAAAACCAGTATTGAGCAGCCGGAAAAATTCTGGGATGACATTGCTTCTCATTTTAGCTGGAAAGAAAAATGGAGCAAGACTCTGGAATGGAATTTTATGACTCCGGAAGTAAAATGGTTTATCGGAGGTAAATTAAATATCACGGAAAATTGCCTGGACCGGCACCTCGAGAAGCAGGGTGATAAAACGGCGATCATTTGGGAATCGAATGACCCGGCTGAAAAAAACCGCACACTTACATATCGTGAATTACATTCAGAAGTTTGCCGGTTTGCCAATGTGCTGAAGAAACATGGCGCAAAGAAAGGTGACAGGATTTGTATTTACATGCCAATGGTTCCGGAGGCCGCGATCGCCATGCTTGCATGCGCCAGAATTGGTGCCATTCATTCAGTTGTATTTGCAGGTTTCAGTGCCACATCATTAAGCGACAGGATTCAGGATTGCGGATGCAGTCTCGTTATTACGAGTGATGGCGCGAATCGCGGACCAAAATCCATTGCTATAAAAGAAGTAGTTGATACCGCGCTTGAAAACTGTCCGGGTGTAAATAGTGTAATCGTTCTAAGACGCACCAATACCGAAGTAAAAATGAAACCGGGTCGTGATTTCTGGTGGCATGAAGTGATCAAAGACATGAATGATGTTTGTCCGGCCGAGAAAATGGATTCGGAAGACATGCTCTTTATACTTTATACGTCAGGTTCAACCGGTAAACCAAAAGGAGTAGTTCATACATGCGGTGGTTATATGGTTTATGCAGCCTATACTTTTCAGAATGTATTCCAGATAATGCCTTATGACATTTACTGGTGTACAGCAGACATTGGATGGATTACCGGACATTCATATCTGATTTATGGTCCGCTCCTTTGCGGTACGACAACAGTTATGTTCGAAGGCATTCCGGTTTATCCCGATGCGGGAAGATTCTGGAATGTGGTTGACAAATTAAAGGTGAGTGTTTTCTATACTGCACCGACTGCCATTCGTTCGCTTGAAGCTCAAGGGACAGAATTCATTGCTCCTTATAGTCTTGCATCATTGCGGGCACTTGGAACAGTAGGAGAACCCATCAACGAAGAAGCATGGCAATGGTATTATTCGAACATTGGGAAATACAACTGTCCGATAGTTGATACCTGGTGGCAGACAGAAACCGGGGGAATTTTAATTTCATCACTTGCAGGAATCACACCGATGAAACCGGGATTCGCAACCTTACCTCTGCCCGGTGTGCAACCCATCCTTGTTGATGCGACGGGAAAAGAAATAACGGGTAATAATGTCGAGGGAAATCTTTGTATACGTTTTCCGTGGCCTTCAATCATTCGCACCACTTATGGAGATCATGAAAGGTGTAAAACAAATTACTTCAATACCTATCCCGGATTATATTTCACGGGCGACGGTTGCAAACGTGACGAGAATGGTTTTTACAGAATTACAGGCAGAGTCGATGATGTGATGAATGTTTCGGGACACCGGATCGGAACGGCGGAAGTTGAGAATGCAATAAACCAGCATCCGGATATTGTGGAATCGGCTGTCGTAGGTTTCCCGCATCATATCAAAGGACAGGGTATTTACGCTTATGTGATTGCTACAAAAGAAAGAGTTGATATTGATGCATTGCGCCGTGAGATTATCGAAACGGTTTCAAACGTAATCGGTCCGATCGCAAAGCCCGATAAGATTCAGGTTGTGCGGGGACTTCCGAAAACACGCTCGGGGAAAATTATGAGAAGGATATTGAGAAAAGTTGCGGAGGGAGAAACGGGTAATCTTGGGGATACTTCGACGCTTTTGGATCCTTCGGTAGTGGAAGATATTAAGGCCGGGGCGAATAAAATTTAATTTAACTCCGACCGATTTATAAGAAGAAATCGACCCTAACTGTCTTAAAATTAAAAGTGAAATGAACAATAAAACTTCCAATTAGGTTTTAAAATATTTCACCTAAAATAGGTTAAGTACCAGCAATCATTTTTCTTCGACACACAACCACTTCTGGAACAAATTGCTCATCAACTCTGATTCATCCATAAAGATGATTTTTTGTCATATTTAACGCTTTGCCCTAACCCCTCACTTTTACTATCTTGCACTCCTTAATGTAATTTTGTGAGTGATTCATTAGTCATCATCCCGACATATAACGAGAAAGAAAACGTTGAAAAGATGCTGCGGAAAATTTTCAGTCTTTCGCATCCTTTTCACGTGCTTATTATCGATGATGGTTCGCCCGATGGAACAGCTGATATAGTAAAGCGCTTAATGCAGGAATTTCCAGACAGGTTATTCCTGGAACAACGTTCAGGAAAACTCGGCCTCGGTACTGCTTACATTCATGGGTTCAAATGGGCCATTGCTCGTAAGTACAATTATATTTTCGAAATGGATTGCGACTTTTCTCATAATCCGGAAGACCTCATTCGCCTGCATCATGCATGTGCCAATGAAGGCGCCGATCTTTCTATCGGCTCGAGATATATCCGCGGAGCCAATGTCGTTAACTGGCCATTGGGCAGGATTATTATGTCTTATTATGCATCCGTATATGTCAGAATCGTTACCGGCATTCGTATCAAAGACACCACAGCCGGATTCATCTGTTACCGCAGAAAAGTTTTAGAAACTATTCCCCTTGATGAAATCAAATTCATCGGTTATGCATTCCAGATCGAAATGAAATTTACCGCTTTAAAATGCGGATTCAAAATTGTTGAAGTTCCGATCGTTTTCACTGACCGTGTCGAAGGAACCAGTAAAATGAGTAAAGGAATTTTCAAAGAAGCCATCTTTGGCGTAATTCAATTGAAATGGAAAAGCTTTTTCAGAAAATATCCGCAAAATAAAATATCGTGAGAAGCTTTTTAATTAAGAACGGACTCATCGTTAATGAAGGAAAAATAATTCCGGGCGACATACTTATTTCAGGCGAACGGATTGCAAAAATTGGCAGGGATATATCACATCCAACTGCTGTTGTAATTGACTCAAGCGGACTACACATTTTTCCGGGAGCAATCGATGATCAGGTACATTTCCGCGATCCCGGCCTTACTCATAAAGGCGATTTGCATACTGAGTCAGCTGCTGCTGTCGCTGGCGGAATTACATCCTTTATGGAAATGCCCAATACCGTACCGAATGCACTGTCGCAGGAAATTCTGGAACAAAAATATCAAAGTGCTTCCCGCAAATCTGTCGCGAACTACTCATTCTTCATGGGAGCAAGTAACGACAATTACGATGAGGTAATGAGAACAGACAGGAAAAATGTCTGCGGAGTGAAGATTTTCATGGGCTCCTCAACGGGAAATATGCTCGTTGATAATATTTCCACGTTGGAAAAATTATTCGCCAATCTTGAAATTCTGATTGCCACTCATTGTGAAGATGAAGGAACCATCCGAAGAAACATCGAAGCAGCTATAATTAAATACGGCGACAACATTCCTGTTTCAGAACACCCTAATATCAGAAGCCGCGAGGCTTGTTTTCTGTCTTCCTCAGCTGCCGTAAACCTCGCAAAGAAAAACGGTACACGATTACACATTTTACATATCAGCACTGCGGATGAACTGGAATTATTTACAAATAAAATTCCTCGAACAGAAAAAAAGATAACAGCAGAAGCATGCATTCATCACATGTGGTTTTCAGATTCTGACTACGAAAAACTGGGCAACTTCATCAAATGGAACCCGGCAATCAAAACCGCCAATGATCGCGACGCTATTCTCGAAGCCGTTAAAGACGGAACCATTGATGTCATCGCTACCGATCATGCACCGCATACTATCGAAGAAAAACAACAGACGTATTTAAAAGCCCCATCCGGCGGTCCGCTCGTACAACATGCTTTAGTTGCCATGCTCGAGTTTCATCACTGTGGCAAGATAAGCCTCGAACAAATTGCCGATAAAATGTCACATGCCGTTGCCGATTGCTTTAATATTTCCGACCGAGGCTACATTCGTGAAGGATATTTCGCCGACCTCGCTATTGTAAATCTGAACGATCCATGGAAAGTTGAAACTTCTAACATTCTATACAAATGCAAATGGAGTCCGTTCTTAAATCAGACTTTTCAATCAAAGGTTAAACACACTTTCGTAAACGGATTCCCTGCTTATTCCAACGGCAAAGTTAATGACTCCATAAATGGCAAAAGACTTGAATTTACCAGATGAATAAAAATATTCTGTTTGCATTTATTTTCTTCACTCTCTTCGCCTGCACAAGCAAATCATTGGTTGTTCCTGAAGGCATCCTTAATGAAACAGAAATGTCAGCCATTTTAACCGATTTGCATGTTGCGCAATCATCGTTAAATGACAAAGTCGCAACCGATAAACCCGGCGGCTCCCGGGACGAATATCTTGACCTAATTTTAAAAAATCATCACACAACCCGCGAAATATTTTTGAAAAGTTTAAAATTCTATTCTGGAAACCCCGAAATTTTAAATGAAATTTATGATTCGGTGATGCTGAAACTGAATGCTACACAGCAGTGAGATTTTAGAAGTTAGACACTAACGGTTCGAAGTTGGATATTTTGCATCGTAATGCAATTTCTCTCTACATATTTCTCAGGGAACCAAACTTCAGACCCGAACTTCAAACCCCATTCTCCTTCTTAAACCATTTCGCCGTATCTTCAACCGCCTTCTTCACCGGAATAAATTCGATTCCAATTTGAGATTTGATTTTTTCATTCGAATAATTCCATTTCAACAAACCACTTCTTGCAGTCTCTTTTGTAATCATGGCTCTTTTTCCGGTCACAAATGATTTAACCGCCTCTAACCTCCAACCTAATGCTGCCATAAAAGGTGTGACATAAATACTTGCTTTTTTCTTACCCAGATTCTCAGCTATCAGATCGAAAACATATCGGTATTGTACATTTTCAGAATTCAGAATAAATCGTTGATTGGTAACATCACTTTTTGCCAAAGCAATAGCAGCTTTCGACACATCACGCACATCTACAAATCCGCTTGCACCATTTGTATAAAAAGAAAGACCCTTACTAATCTGAGAAAACATTTGCGAACTACCCGTTTTCCAGTCACCCGGACCGATTATTATCGTCGGATTAACAATTACTGCCGAAAGTCCTTCTTCCATAGCCCGCCATACTTCTCTCTCACCACGAAATTTACTCAACGCATAATTGGTATCCTCAGGTGTATTCTTCCATACTGACTTTTCATCAATAAAACTATTATCACTCTCCCGTCCAATTGCCGCTACAGAACTGATATGACAGAATCTTTTCACATTCTTCTTCATCGAAAGATTTACCAAATTCGCAGTCCCATCCACATTCACCTTCATCATTTTCTCCCTGTCCGATTTATAGAAAGAAATGAAAGCGGCCGAATGATAAACAGTATCAACACCTTCCAGCGCGTCTTCCACCGAAAAAACATCATTCAATTCCCCTTCGTAAAAAGATAACTCTGATGGCAAAGCCGACCCCCCGAAAAGCCTCTCAATATTGTGCAAACTGCCTGACTTTCTTTTCAATATCCTAACTTTTTCACCTGCCTGAATTAAGTCAAAAACGATTTGAGAGCCTGTTAGTCCGGTACCGCCCGTTACGAGAATCATAGTCGGTAAAGATATTATCTTTGCGGCTTCAATCCAGAAGACGAACCAATAGTTATTTATGAAAAATTTTGTTGAAGAATTACGCTGGCGTAACATGCTGCATGACATAATGCCCGGAACTGAGGAAATGCTCAATTCGGGCATGGCTACCGGGTATATCGGATTTGACCCGACAGCCGATTCGATGGGTGTTGGAAACCTGGTTCAGGTTATGATATTATTGCATTTTCAGCGTGCAGGTCATAAACCGATCGCCCTCGTCGGCGGCGCTACCGGAATGGTCGGAGATCCTTCGGGAAAGTCAGCAGAAAGAAATCTTCTCAGTGAAGAAGTATTAAATGCTAACCTCGAAGGACAAAAAAAACAACTCGAAAAATTTCTGGATTTTAATTCAGGCCCGAATTCTGCACTTATCGTCAATAACTACGATTGGTTTAAAAATATGAATTTCCTGGATTTTATCAGAGATACGGGTAAACATATCAGTATAAATTACATGCTGGCAAAAGACTCTGTGCAAAACAGACTTGCAACCGGAATGTCATTCACTGAATTTACTTACCAATTAGTTCAGGGTTATGATTTTTATTATCTCTGGAAACACAATGGGGTTAAACTCCAAATGGGAGGATCAGACCAATGGGGAAATATAGTTACCGGTACAGAATTAATCCGTAGAAAAGAAGGCGGAGAAGCATTTGCACTTACAACCCCGTTGATTAAAAAAGCGGACGGAACAAAATTCGGAAAAACAGAAAGTGGAAATGTCTGGCTCGATGCAAAACGAACAAGTCCGTATGCATTTTATCAGTTCTGGCTAAACGCTTCCGACGAAGATGTAAAAAACTACATCCGTATTTTTACCATAAAGACAAGGGAAGAAATTGAATCTCTTGAGTCGGAACATATGAAAGCGCCTCATCAAAGACTGCTTCAAAAAGAACTTGCGAAAGACATTACAATCAGAGTTCATTCCGAAAAAGATTATTTAGCCGCTATCGAAGCATCGGGAATTCTTTTCGGAAGCGGCACAGCTGAAAGTTTAATGAAACTTTCCGAATCTGATTTACTGTCAGTATTCGAAGGCGTTCCTAAAATGAATCTAGCCCGTACTGAAATTCAGAATGGCATAAATATCATCGACCTCTTATCCGACAAAACAAACATCTTTCCTTCGAGAGGTGAAGCAAGAAAAATGCTTCAGGGCGGTGGCGTTTTTCTCAATAAAGAAAAAATTACTGAGCCGGAAACGAGCGTAAGCGCTTCTTCACTTATTAGAGACAAATATCTGCTTGCCCAGAAAGGCAAAAAAAATTACTTTTTAATAATCGTGCAATAATATGAGTAACAGACGCAGAATTATTATTATTGTCCTTTCGGTCGGACTTGGAAGTCTTATTTCTTTTTGGATAGTTAAGAAACGAATGGGTAACCTATCCCAGGAAAATTATAATCAGCTTATATTTAATTTCATATTCGCTATCGCAATTGTAGTAGGAATAGCGATCTTGTTTAAGAAAATGAATGACAAGGACAAGAGAAATGAAAATTGAAAGAAAACGGGAGAAATGAAAATAAGATTTTCTACTTATGCTCCTTGTGAGCCAATTTAGGATTGTATGTCTTTTTAACTAACGAAACTTTTATAAATGACTTTGCTTTTACAACTAAAACTAATTAGAATTATTTGGATAAGTATAAATAATCTTAAGGGGGAAAATAGTTTTCATCACCCTATAATAAATTAAATAAATTTATTTATTTAATTTATTTTCAATTTTTGTATTTTTTTTGTTTTTTCTTTTTTTCTATTTCTTTTTGTCCATTTCATTTTTTCTTTTTTTTTAAAATGCCAGTCACCACGACTGCTCCATTACCCCAGCCGTAGTGACTGGCATTAATTAAACAACTCCAAACAAATGCTAGCCTATCATTTAGAATTGACAGTACAAATATCTGTCAATCGTCTTCCTATTCCAACCGCATAAAAGCGGGAACTTTTATGATGATTTACCAATCACACTTGACGCGATTATCGGGTTTCCGAGAAACTCTCATTGGATCCGCCAGGCTGATAATACCTTCCGAAAAGAATCAGGACTCTTTTCTATTTCAAATGAGAAATGTGGTATTCCTCAGGCAAACAACTGATAATTCTGAATTCAATAAATGAAAAATCAAAACTCATTGCACTAACAAATTACATCCTCTCAATTCCGAGAAATCAAATCTTCCTAAAATTTCAAATGAATTATCCGAGTGCAGTTTGCCAATATCCTGTGTAGCAATAAATGAACAGGAATCAATATTAGCCAGGTCAATTATATTCACCCCGCCTGAATTACCCGGAGATAGAATTACCAAAGGATCATACGGATCACGAATCAATATCTTCATCCATGGGGGCGTTTGAAAAACTCCACTTCCTTTTGAGTAAGCCTGGGATAACAACTCAGTCATTCCGTATTCCGAATGAATGGCCTTTACTCCAAAACCGGCACATAATTGTTCATGAACTTCGGCTCTCACAATTTCCTTCCGTTTTCCTTTCATTCCCCCTGTTTCCATCACAATGAGTTCAGGGAAATCCAATTTATGAATTGAAATAAAATCAAGCAATGCGTAAGTTACGCCCAGCAAAATTGTTTTGCGATTTTGACTCTGAAGAAGTTTCAAAATTTTAAAAAGTTCCTCATGATCATTCAGATAAAATCCGCTTTTATTTGAATTACTTGCATTAATTAATTTCTCAGCCATATAAACAAGCGATGAACCTTCACGCTCAAGATAAGAGGGAAGTAATGCAAGGATATTATATTCGCTCGTCCTTCCATAGAATCTCTCAAAAATGTCTGTAAAAACCTGTTCGTATAATCCGGTATCGAAAACATAATGCTTTGAAGTGTCAATGCCTGTCGTTCCGCTGCTGGTAAAAATTCGTTCCGGCTCATCATTCCGGGATATTACCTGATGCGACTTGAAAAAATCAACCGGAAGAAAAGGAATATCGTTTACTGATTTCACTTCCCTTTTTAAAGAAGAAATATACTGAGAATATACCTTATTGTGATTTGATTGGAATCGAAATACTTCCATCGAGAGAGATGCGAAGTCATTATCTGAAGATATTGAATCAAGACGACTAAAATATTCATTACGATTAAACTCTGCCATGATAAATTGTGATCCGTTATTCGTAATTCGTAATTTGTAATTTGTAATTTGTAATTTATTTCACCGGCGGATAATCAGTAGAATAATGAAGTCCAATACTTTCTTTACGAGCCATGGCAAATTTAACGATCAGGTATGCAACTGAGATCAGATTGCGAAGTTCGCATAATCTGGGTGACACAACTGTCCGTTCATACAAGGCTTCTGTTTCGCCGTAAATTATTCTCAGCCTGTCGAGAGCCCGCTTTAAACGCTGATCAGACCGGACGATACCGACATAAGCACTCATCAGGAATTGCAGTTCGTTCAGGTTTGAAGTGATCAATGCCATTTCATTCGGCTGTTCAGTGCCTTCGGCATTCCAATCAGGAACATCTGTACAAAAATCAATCTGTTTGAATGCTTTCAGGACGTCAGCTGCTGCGCGATGAGCAAATACAAGTCCTTCCAGCAATGAATTGGAAGCAAGCCTGTTTCCGCCATGCAATCCCGTGCAGGCACATTCCCCGGCAGCATAGAGTTGGTTTATATTAGTTCTTGCAAATTCATCGACAACAATGCCTCCACACATGTAATGGGCTGCGGGCACGACGGGAATCATCGATTTAGTGATATCTATACCAATGCTCAGACATTTATTATATACATTCGGAAAATGCTCGATAAAAAGTTTCGGATCGATATGACGGCAATCGAGGTAAACGAAATCATCGCCGCGTACTTTCATTTCATGGTCTATTGCGCGGGCGACTATGTCACGTGGGGCGAGTGACTTGCGCGAATCGTATTTATCCATGAACTCTTCTGCGGATTTCGATTTGAGTATACCTCCCATTCCGCGCACGGCCTCGGTAATAAGAAATGAAGGACGTTCGCCAGGATAATACAATGCGGTCGGGTGAAACTGTATAAACTCCATGTCTTTGACATTGGCCTTTGCACGATATGCCATAGCAACTCCATCGCCTGTTGCTATTACCGGATTTGTAGTCGCCTGATAAACCTGACCGCATCCTCCGGTTGCGACGAGTGTGATTCGTGCGAGAATAGTTTCAATAACATTCGTATCAATATTCAGAACATAAGCTCCATAACACTCAATATCCGGAGTGCCCCGTTTAATTTCTTTACCAAGGTGATGCTGCGTAATTAAATCGAGAGCGAAATAATGCGTACTGATTGAAATATTGGGATGACTTCGTACCTGGTCTAGCAATGTTCTTTCAATTTCTTTTCCGGTAGCATCTTTATAATGCAATACGCGATGAGCGCTGTGGCCACCTTCTTTAGCAAGATCGAATTCACCCTGCTGATTTTTGTCGAACCTGGCTCCCCATTCGATAATTTCGCGAATACGGTCAGCGCCTTCAACGACTACCATTCTGACGATTTTCTCATTACACAATCCGGCGCCGGCCACGAGTGTATCATGAATATGCTCTTCGAATGAATCAGGACCTTTTAATACTCCGGCGATTCCGCCCTGTGCATATTTCGTATTGGTTTCATCGGCATCGGCCTTGGTGATAACCAGCACCTTGCCGTGATCAGCGACTTTTAGTGCGAATGTGAGTCCGGCAATGCCTGAACCGATGACAAGGAAATCGTAAGTGTGGGTCATTGGGAGGCAAATATAGGACAAAGGATTAAGGATTAAGGATTAAGGATTAAGGATTAAGGATTAAGGACTAAGGACTAAGGACTAAGGATTAAGGACAAAGGACAAAGGACAAAGGACAAAGGACAAAGTCGCTTAAATAAAAAGCGTTAAAAAACAGAATCAATTTGGTGAATTTTTGTCTTTCCAAATACCATTGATTCGCACTCCTTTGTCCTTTGTCCTTAATCCATTGTCCTAATTTCCCTACCTTTACACCATGAAAAAAGTCGTCACAGTTTACGCCGAATCAACTCCAAATCCGGCTTCGATGAAATTTGTATTGAATAGTTACATTCTGGAAGAAGGAAGTGTTGAATATACGGCTAAAGAGCAGGCGAAGGAATGTCCCCTTGCCATGCAGTTGTTTTCCTTTTCCGGAGTTTCCGGAGTTTTTATTGCGGCAAATTTTATTACGATTAGAAAGAATACGGATGTTGACTGGTACGAACTGATGCCGATTTTCAGGGAGTTTATCAAGAACTATATTTTAAGTGAGGAGCCGATTTTCATCGGACAAAGAGAGAAAGTAGCGGATCCGACAGTTGAGCGTACACATTCGGCATCAGCACTTGAAACAAAGATCATTGAAACACTGGAGGAATACGTTAAACCTGCTGTTGAGCAGGATGGAGGCGCCATACATTTTAAATCTTTTGACGAAGGAATAGTGACCTTAGTACTAAAGGGCGCATGCAGCGGTTGTCCTTCTTCTTCCGTCACTTTGAAAAACGGCATTGAGAATTTATTGAAGCAGTTGATTCCGGAGGTGAAGGAAGTGGTTGCTGAGGCGGTGTGAGTTTACCACGGGGAACGGAAAACATGGAGAAACACAGAGGAGAATTTACAACGGATAGGCGGATTGAACGGAGATAAACGGATAGAGTATCAATTAATTAACAGGTGAAATAAAAAATTGCACAACCTTTCTCTGCGTCTCTGCGCCTCCGCGAGAAAAAATTTAAAGAGCGAAAATTGGAAATAGGCTCTGCAGAGTCATACTTAATCCCTGAATAACGTTGATCCACAACATCAATACCTGCTTTCGTCACTTAACAAGTTGAAGTAATACTTCTTTCTGTAGCATTACATTATGAACCTATGCGAATGAAAAAATTATACTTTTTGATTTTTCTTTTTTTATCGCAACAATTATTTGCGCAAAATACTTGGGTGAAAACCCACTTTGTTGAATACATGCTTCCTTCTGCACATAATGATTCAACAACTGTTGGTCCTCATGAAATTTCTGTTGCGCCTGATGGTACAGTGTTTTGCTTAATGCAAATCGACCAGGACCATCATTCCTGGCTTGTGGCTTTGGATTCTGCAGGAAATATTAAGTGGCAAAGAGGGGCTGGTTTTCATGGAGGAATTCAAAACGAAAACCCATATGACTTACATGCGACAATTGATAACGGATGTATTTATAGAGTGCAACATATGGGTTCAGACATTATCGACACTATTTATCGTTTGAGTTCATCTAATCAAGTAATATGGTCGAAAATTTATTATACTCCATTTCCATGGGGAATGGAAAACGTTGTAAATAGTATTACTCAGACCTTTTATAACACCACATATATACAATTTCAGGATTCATTGGTTGAAGTTGATTCTCTCGGTCAATTCTTAAGATTTAGAACACCTTTTTCGACATAT
>CAZAON010000006.1:0-2457 GCA_964486655.1 uncultured Flavobacteriales bacterium | reverse complement strand
CAAATCCGCCGGCAGGCAGCGTGTTGTTTTTGGTTATAATGAGGTTGCTGATGTTGAAAGACCGAATGCCGGTTACGCAGTTTGAGAATTTATTTGGCAAGAGGTTGTTGCCATCATTTATGTTGACATTTGCAATTGCGGCATCATCGCTAATTGCGAAGATTCCCGCACCCTGTCTTATGGTGACGCCCGGTTCTTCGTTTTCGTCCCTGCCAATATCACTAAACCAATTATTGTAGGCGGTAAAACTGCTGTTTGAAGAGTATATGCCGTGTTCTTTTCCGGTAAAAGAGTTTTTATCGTTAACCGATGTGCCACCTCCTATTGTAATGGAAGAAACGTTTTCAAGAAAAATGAAAACTTTTGGCATATTTTTATCGAATGCAGCAACTGCATTGTACGTGAACTGGTTCCCAATAATTTCTGATGCTGTAAAATCTGCATCATGCGCATGAACATCAGTGACGTTATTATTGAATGTAGAATGCATGATATGAAGTTCTCCTGCATCAGCTTTGATCGCTTCTGTTGCGCCTTCAATTATGCTGTTTTGATCAATAATTATAGTACCGCCGTTGTTAATGATTCCCTGCCAGCGATCCCCGCATGGATAGAGATGAGAGTTTGAAATTGTAAGTATATAGTTTGACCCCGATGGAATGGTTATGGAAAAATCGCGCCCAATGTCAATGGAGCAATCGCTGATAGTAAGGTTTCCGGTTAGTGTAAAATTTCCGTTTAGGTCGTAGTTTCCCGGTAAAGGATTTCCGGAGGTTGCAGTAAATGGATTTGAATAAATTGAACAGGAAGATTTGTCCGCATCGAATTCTGTGAGTGCAGAAGTAACACCGGGAAAAAATGCAGGTAAAGACGGCACGTTTCCGGGGGAAGGAGGAGGCGTTGGCGTAAATAATGCTACTGCATAATTATCGCATTTGCCTTTTATATCTGGCAGGTTAAGAACAATGGAATATCTTCCTGATTTTCGTTCTCCTGATGCCAGATATTCATCTCCCTTAGCCGGACAAACCGATGCTTGTGGAATCGGTGTTCCATCAGGATAATATTCCTCCGGCGCAGGAAATACCGGATTGCAAGTATAATAGCAGACAACAGGGTAACTGGGTTCATTTTTATTGATTTTAAACCATGACCTTGGACCGGCCGTATACTCTGCAAGTTTTAAGTCAGGTTCATTTTCAAGATCACCGTCTTTAATAAGATTATCAACATCGGAGCTTCCATACTTATTAATATATACATCATCTACCCACACAGATACTCCTCTCACGTTGTGAGCGTCATGCGGTCCGTCAGAACTATAAGAAATACTAAATGAAAGAACATTGCCGGTAGGTGCAAACCAATCGGGTTCAATCAACGGGTTTAGGGTATTTGTTAACGGGATTTCAATTCTCTCCCAATCATCTCCGCCATCGGCAATATCTTCGCTCCATACGGCATGACCATTGATTTTAACTTCCTTTATTATTCCTGTCTTTGGAAATTTTTCAGTCACTCCGGGGCTTACATACTTCTCATAGTAACTGTCTTTGATGTGAAAGATAAGTTTCCATTGCATTCCCGGAGAAGCCATAATAAGCGGAATGTGATACAGGTTGGAAGCATGGTATTTATTCCAGTAAGGAGCTACGGAAGTGTTGTCTGCAGCAATGGCGATAACATCTATTCCGTAAAGCCCGGGATAAGCGGCATCATATGAGAATGTAGTTAATTGTGGAGCGATACCGGGTGCAGTGGTAATTTCATCTGTAAAAAAATGATTGTTAATATTCGATAGTGTTGCACTCCAGTTAGTATTTGTAATATCATCACCTTTAACAGGATTTGGTCGCATTATGTAAACTAAATTTTGGGATCCTAACCCTGAGGCGGATGGTTTAGTTTCCAGCTTAAACGAATTACCATTGTCAAGAAACTGCACATTTACAGGATTTGTGTTAGCCGTAAAACTCAGTGAATTCCCACTGATGTTCTTTAAATCCAATGCTGCTTCAGGCGGTTGAGGGCATCCGATAGTTACTGCAGTTCCTTCAATGTAGCTGAATGAATTATCGGGCACTCCGCTGTGCGCCGGCCAATTCGTTGATGTTCCGTATTTAATATTTGCATCATCCTGCCAAGGACAACTTTCGACATAATTATCGGCAAGCGTAAAGTACCCTTCCATATTGTTTACTGATTCGTAGCTGTTGCAAGCTCCTTGTTCCATTTGAATAGAATTGCCGGAAATTTCAATATTAAAATTATGGGGCGGCAATACATGATAAATAACAGGATTTGCAGAGTGTGTTTTATAAATGCCTTTATCAGGATCCGGATCATTATTATAGTTGAAAATTATGTGGGCAGTAGTTCCAAAGATGTCCTCCCATCCGATTACTGCAGGTTTAATTTCCGCCCGGAAAATACCAATTTCAATTTCGTTCGTTGTTT
>CAZAON010000005.1:0-13852 GCA_964486655.1 uncultured Flavobacteriales bacterium | reverse complement strand
CAGGCTTTTAATTGTTTCATCATAAGCTTAGTCTTTAAATTGATACTCCATGTGTTTTTTATAAATAATCAATTTATTACTGACGAAACATTATGGAGACAATATTTGTTTCTATATTTTCCAAGTCAATTACCGGTTTTCTGCCTTGGAATAATGTTGTATTTTATGGTAATAGAAAATGAAAGTTTTAGTAGTATTTCGGGAAAATCAATTTTAATTTTTAGCGCTCTGATATTTGCTCAATTAGCAACAGATACGCAAATTATTATTCCAAAACACATTCTCTTCAGTATCGGATTTCTACTGCTGGGATACGGACTCAGCAAATTCCGGTTTATTGGTATCGTGAATCCTGTAATAAAATATATTGGCAAAATAAGCTTTAGTATGTACTTAACACATTTTGCCGTCTTATACTGGCTTGAATATTTTAATTTCATGGATTATTTTGAGAATGGATTATTAAATTACGTGACACGGTTTATTATCCTTACAGTACTGACTGCTATTTTATCGGCCATAAACTATCGTTTAGTAGAAGTTCCATGCCAGGAGTTAGGAAAAAAATTAATTATCAGACTTGAAAAAAGAACAATGCAGGTTAAATAAGTAGATGATCTCAAATCCTCATTTTAATTTTACCCCCTCATAACCACTTCCATTCACCCATCCGATTTTATTAAAATTTCTTTATTGTATTCCTCCTCCTAACGTTAATAAACCATTCTCAGTCGCCCACTTCACTCACCTGCACACTAACCTCCGCCATATCCTTAACCTTACTCCCTTTCGCGAATTTTTGTTTATAAGAATTGATATATCGGCTAATCAACGGAACTCCTAAAATTGTTGGCCATAACCACTGAATCGCCGTAGGCAGCCATTCGAAATTCAGGTTAACGGCCGAAAATGCCGAAACCGCTGCAATATATGCCGCTATCATTCCGGTTATATGTGAAAAAAACCATTTATGCTTATCATTCGACGGACGAACAAAAGAGGCTATGTCCTTAATAGTCATGAGCAAACCGAGGGTTCCAAAAACAGTGGATATGATACCGAAGGGAGTTGATAACCGAGTAAGACCGAAAACAAAAAGTGTCCCCGAAAACAATCCGTTCAACAAGGCAAAAAACCAGTCAATAAATGCAGCCTTTCCTGTGCGAAAAGCTGTCTTCCTGTAAATGGCCCGGTATCCGGAAAAAGCCAGATAAAAACTAAAGACTGCAACAAGGGTCAGAAACAGGTTTTCATGCATCGGAGCCATAATTCCGGCTGTTATAGCAACCACAGTCATACTCCAGAAAAAAACTCTTCCCCATCGCCTGTGATTTTGACTTCCCTTTTTTACAATTAAAGCAATTGGCGCAACCAGAAAAGCAATGCTTCCGGCAATAATGTGTATCACTAAAAGAATTTTGAATAAGTCCATGGTTATAGGTTTTAATTTATCCGGGCAAATATAATTGGACTAAAAACCCCCGGTCTATTTTAGGGACGAATGACATACAAAGGGACAAATAACAATCCCTATTTGTCAAAAAGCAAAGCTTCCGGGATGAATGGCAACAATTTTTCGTCGAAAAACCGGATAATTTTAAAACCGAATTCTGTTTATCTTTCACTCCCATGATTTTCAATCAGCCTTTTCCACGCGATCCCGGATTTAAGAAACAATTTTTTACTGCGGCCATTGCAGGGATAATCGTCACTCTCTTTCTATATGTTTTCCGGCCATTCGGATTTGAACAGGCGCCTGTACCGGATTTATTCTTTTTCGCAATTGGTTACGGATTGATCACATTTTTTGTTGTTGCCTCATTTGGTTTCCTTGAGTTAATGAGTCCGAAATTGTTTGCAGAAGAAAGATGGACCATCGGGAAAAACCTTCTTCTCTATATCGCCATCGTATTTGTTATTGGTTGCCTGAATTTTATCTACACAGTTATGGCAACCGGAATGCCCCTGAGCTTTAAGGCATTTCTCAGCTTTCAATTATTTACCCTTTCAGTAACTTTTGTTGTGGTTTCCGGCCTGACGATGATTAAATATTTCAGGTCTTTAAAATTCTATTCAGAATCGGCAAAACAAGTTGAAGAAGAAGTCGAGGAACTTAAAAAAAGTAAAGATGAGAATCCATTCGTAACAATTGTTTCGGAAAACGAAAAAGAAAACATGACCATGCAGTTGAGCGAACTCTTTTATATTGAATCAGCCGACAATTATAGCAGGGTAGTTTACAGAAATGAAGAGAAAATCATATCAACATTAATCAGGAGCAGCTTAAAAAAACTCGAAGACCGGTTTACTCAGCCCGAATTATTTCGTTGCCACCGGTCTTACATCGTCCAGCTTAAAAATGTCGAAAAAGTAACAGGCAATTCACAGGGATATCATCTGCATTTCAAAGATATTCAGGAGTCAGTTCCGGTATCAAGAAAGCTAAACGAAGAAATTCATGAACGGCTAAAGAAATTATCCAAGACAGTCCGGGCATGATGACAGTCCGGAGTCTGAGTCCGAAGTCCGGGTTCAGACTGATTTCACCATCCCAATATCCACGCAAACATCAACGGAGCTACAATACTTGCATCGCTTTCAACGATAAATTTTGGTGTTTCAATACCCAGTTTTCCCCATGTTATTTTCTCATTCGGAACGGCGCCTGAATAAGAACCATAACTTGTTGTTGAATCACTTATCTGGCAGAAGTACGACCAGAACGGCACATCGTGCCATTCGAGATCCTGGTACATCATTGGAACAACACAAATCGGGAAGTCACCCGCTATTCCACCGCCAATCTGAAAAAACCCAACGCCTTTACCTCCAGAGTTTGCACGATACCATTCAGATAGCCAGACCATATATTCGATCCCGCTTTTCATAGTCGATGCTTTGATCTCATTCTTAATCACGTATGAAGCAAAAATGTTTCCCATTGTGGAATCTTCCCAACCCGGCACAACGATAGGCAGATTTTTTTCGGCAGCCGCAAGCATCCAGGAATTCTTTGGGTCAATCTGATAGTATTGTTTCAGCTCTCCCGACAATAAAATCTTGTACATGTATTCATGAGGGAAGAATCGCTGACCGGACTTGTCAGCATCTTTCCAGATTTTCTCTATATGTTTTTGCAAACGGCGAAACGCCTCTTCTTCCGGAATGCAGGTATCGGTTACCCTGTTAAAATGATTTTCCAATAGATCCCATTCGTCTTGCGGACTTAAGTCACGATAGTTCGGCACTCGCTTATAATGATCGTGAGCGACCAGATTCATAATATCTTCCTCAAGGTTAGCTCCGGTACAGGAGATGATAGCGATTTTATCCTGGCGAATCATTTCGGCTAATGAGATTCCAAGCTCTGCGGTACTCATCGCACCGGCCAGAGTCACCATCATCTTTCCTCCATCATCTAAATGTTTTACATACGCTTTTGAAGCATCCATCATTGCCGCAGCATTGAAGTGGCGGTAGTGGTGCTCCATGAATTTTGAAATTGATCCCATTTTCAGTTATTGGTTTACGGTTTAGGGTTTCTGGTCACAGCAGAATTAGATCATACCTTTACTTACACCCTCGTAATTTGTTATTTGTAATTAATTTTTTAAGACTTTTTCAACAACACGATATATGTCGGAAAATGATCCGAATATCCTCCCTGGTAATTATTGAAGTCATATGTTCGCTTTGGATAGCCCTTATATTTTCCATCCTTTGAAATCATCCATGGCTTACTGAAAATCTTTGCTTCATGAAAAAAGTAACCATTCTGATCTTTATTCAAAAGTCCGCTTGAAATAACAATCTGATCAAACAGATTCCAGCTGTCATTATAAGCAAGCGTTCCGATTCCCTGTTTGTATGGTTCTGCCCATGGATTAAACAAATCACCACGCTTAACATTCTTTTTATCTGTTTTCGCTTTGAGTGAAACCGTTAAGCTCGGACTAACGGGATCATCGTTTAGATCACCCATAATGACAATCTTGGCGTCAGGATTTATAGCAGTAATTGAATCAACCTTATGACGGCAAATAGAAGCAGCCTTTGCTCTGCCGGGAGCACTGACTTCTTCTCCTCCACGACGAGACGGCCAGTGATTCACAAAAACATACATATCCTCACCCAGATATTTTCCATATACAAATAAAACATCACGGGTTTTTCTTTCCGTACTGTCACTGTTGAATAATGGAACGAATAATGGTTCCGAAAATAAAGGAGTAAAATATTTCGGATTATACAGTAAACAAACATCCACTCCGCGAAGATCGGGTGAATCGTAATGAACAAGTTTATAATTTCTGGCTTTCAGTGAAGGTTGATTGACCAGATCATTCATCACTCTTTCGTTTTCGATTTCCGCATTTCCAATAAGCGAAAGTCCGTCAGGCGATAGATCGGTACCAATTTGAGATAACACATCCGAAAGTTTATTCAACTTGTCTTTATATACTTCACCCGTATATTTTTTTAGTCCGTCCGGAAGAAACTCTTCATCATCTGTATTAGGATCATCAATTGTGTCATAAAAATTCTCCAGGTTGTAAAAACCAATAAGTCCGACCTGGAAAGATGCCTTTTGCGCACTGCCGGTTATAGTAACCAGCAAAACCACTATGACTAAGAAATATTTCATGAATTACAATTTGGCCGACAAACATACAAAAATTGAAGATTGAAGATTGAAAAATGAAGAATGGCTTAATTCTGAGCCCAAGCTTTAAGTCATTAACTATGTATTTTTTCAAGCTCATAAAAAGACATTCACTTAAGCGCATCCCATTGACTACAAGGCCAATCTTCATTTTTCAATCTTCAATATTCATTATTAAACGTTTGTCATCGTTTTGCAAACCTCAATTATGAACAAATTCTTAACAATTTATCCAGCTTTTTTGCCACGTCACAAATGTTTATAGCTTTGTCACCCCATTTGTTTAAAAATCAACAGGGACGCACGTTCCTGCTAACATAATAATCGTGAAGAGAAAACTATTTATTATCTTATGTTTAATGCTCCCGATTCTGGCAATTGGCCAGACGGGCACTATCAAGGGTATAGTCAAAGATGATGCAGGGTCACCTGTTATCTCGAGTATTGTAAGAGTTCAGGGAACTACATTACAAACAATCACCGATTCCACCGGAGCTTATGAATTAAGTGTTCCTTACGGCAGTTATGTAATAATAATCGGAGACGAAAGGAGTTCTACAGCTACTGAAAATGTTGACGTCAATCAACCAACGGTAACATTAAATGTTGTTGCCCATAATGCCGGGATGGAAGCCCTTTCTGCCGGGTCCACTGATATTCCAATGCTTTCTCTGAGCGACGATGAGTTAAAAGAAACGGCATCAAACTCTGTTTCAAGCGTACTTAATGCTTCAAGAGATGCCTTTACAACCTCAGCATCATTTGTGTTCAGCGCTGCAAGATTCAGAATAAGAGGATATGATGCGGAGAATTTCCCAACCATTATGAATGGCGCCATTCTGACCGACCTGGCGAATAACCGTAGTGAATATAATGCCTGGAGCGGATTGAATGATGTGACACGAACAAGAGAAAATTCAATCGGACTAGCGCCTGTTAATTTTGCTTTCGGTGAAGTTGGTGGTGTAAACAGTATAGACAGCAGGGCATCTCAGCAAAGAAAACAACTACAGGTTTCCTATGCATCTTCAAACAGGGCTTATGACAATCGTCTCGTTCTTACTTATGGTTCCGGCCTGACAAGCAATGGCTGGGCATATTCAATTTCTTATTCCCGCAGATGGGCACAGGAAGGATATGTTAAAGGAACTTTCTACGACGGACATTCATTTTTCGGTTCAATAGAAAAGATGATTAATTCCAGACATTCGATAGCTTTAAGTGCATTTGGCGCTAAAACTAAAAACGGCAGAACTTCTCCTGTTGTTCAGGAATTGTATGATCTTACTGATGATCATTACTATAATAAAAACTGGGGATATCAGAATGGCAAAGTAAGAAACGCGGCAGTCGGAGATAATTTTCAGCCATTATTCATTCTAACTCACGACTGGACAATTAATGACAAATCCTCTCTTCAGACTGCTTTGTCATACCAGTTTGGTAAGAACAAATATTCGGGAATAGACTGGTTCAATGCCCAGGACCCAAGACCTGACTACTATCGTAAGCTCCCAAGTTTCGACCCTTCGTATGGAGACAATCCCGAAGCGGCGTATAAAGATTCAACGGAATTAGCAAATTACTACACGCAGAATCCGGAAGCTTTACAGGTTCAATGGAACCAGCTTTACGAAGCCAACCAGCTTTCACCTACGAACGCTTTGTATGTGATTTCAAATAGCGTAACAGATGCAAAAAGATATGGCTTCAATACCATCTATCAGAATTCATTAAATGAAAATCTTAATTTGTCAGGCGGCTTATCATACCAGATGCAGGACATCAATTATTACAGACAACTGGAAGATCTTCTCGGTGGAAATTACTACGTGAACCTGAATCAATTTGCAGATCAGACCGAACTTTCAGATACCAACGACCTTCAGAATGATTTGAATAATCCGAATCAAAAAATTTACGAAGGTGATAAATACTCTTATGATTATGTGGCTCATGTGCGTAGAACCAATCTCTGGGCGCAATCAATGTTTAAATACGATCATATAGATTTCTTTATGGCTATACAATTTACCATGGCCACATTTTACAGAACAGGAAATATGCGCAATGGAGTTTTTGCTGAAGAATCATATGGCGAATCAGAAAAACACAGCTTTAATGACCCTTCTTTGAAAGCCGGTGCAACCTATAAAATTAACGGAAGAAATTATATCTATGCGAATATAGCATACATTCAGCGTGCTCCAATATTTGAAAACGCCTATGTGTCTCCAAGAACTCGTTCGATTGTTGCCGATCACCTGAAAAGTGAAAAAATTACCTCGCTTGAAGGTGGATATATGTTTCGTGCGCCAAGGCTGAAAGGAAGAGTAACAGGATTCCTGACTGACTTCACTGATCAGATTGACACGAAAAACTTTTACTATGAAGATCTCAACACATTCGTAAACTATACGATTGAGAATATCGACAAACGACATGTGGGAATGGAAGTTTCCGTAGATGCTACCCTTGGCAAGGGCTTCACTGCTACAGCCGCGGCTTCACTTGGCCAGTTTTATTATACCGACCGTCCGCTTGCCACCGTTACACAGGATAACAAAGATTCAGTTTTACTTGAGAACGATATCGTATTCGCCGAAAATCTTCGCGTAGCCTCCGGTCCGCAAAAAGCATATACACTCGGTTTAAATTACCGTTCAAAAAAATACTGGTGGGTGAATGTCAACTTTAATTATTTCGATGATATTTATGTTGACTTCAATCCGGTTCGCCGCACAAGATTATCACTCGAATACGTTGATGCCGGAACTCAACAATGGGAAGACATATTAAGTCAGGAAAAACGAGACGGACAATTTACGATGGATATTTCCGGCGGATGGTCATGGAGAATGAATAATAAATTCAAATCATTAAAATCAAATTCATTCCTTGTTCTAAACCTTGGAGTAACAAACATTCTGAATAATGAGGATCTAACGGTGACAGGATTCGAACAATTGCGTTTTGATTCCAGAAACCAGGATGTCCATGTATATCCTGCCAAATACTCATATGCTTTCGGCGCAACTTACTTCGCAAGCATTACCCTTCGATTCAATTAAGAAACAATAATATACTATATCATAAAAATGAAAATATCAATTAAATTCAAGTCGTTCTTCCTGCTGCTGGTCACGGCTTTAGCATTTACTTCATGCGTAGATAAAGAATACGATGAAATTCAAACAGCAAATGTTGATCCGCCTCTCGTGCCGACTCATACGATTCGCGAATTCCAGGCTTTGGCAATCGGACCTGCTTTTCAGATTACCGAAGACATCATTATCGCAGGTGTTGTTGTGGCTGATGATTCCTCAGGAAATATCTACAAGAAAATCATCCTTCAGCAGGATTCAAACGGTATCTCTATCAACGTAGACAAGTCCGACTACTATACCGAATACCGTGTCGGAAGAAGATTGTTTATTAAATGTAAAGGCTTATACCTCGCAAATAATGACGGCAACTTCGAATTAGGTTCAGCACCTGCCGGAGATCCAACAGGTCGTATTCCATGGGGTATGATCGGACAGTATATTGTTAAAGGTCAATGGGGACAATATTTAGCGCCTAAAGTTTATAATATTGACGATGCCAATATTCCCACAAATACACTTGTTCAGTTTAACAATGTGGAATTCGAAAATCAGAATGTAGTTTGGGCAACCGATGGATTTCAAAATCAGGATGTCGTTGATTGCGCGGGTAATGCACTTGTTGTTTATTCAAGCACGTTCTCAACTTTCCACCTGAAGCCTATTCCGAATGGAAACGGAAGTATAGTCGGAGTTTATACAATTTATAACGGCGCCGGCGAATTACAGGTTCGTGATGAAAGAGATGCAGACATGGATGGCCTTCGTTGCAATGCATATGTTTCCAGTTTAACAAATATGCCGTTAGACAGTATTCGTCTGCATGACCCGGGAACTTCAACGTACTCCCTTGACACAGCAAGGAAAATCACCGTTACAATTACTTCAGACTACCTCACTAAAATGATTCCTGATAAAAACGCATATGCTCAGGATGGTACTGCAGGAATTCAATTACGTTTCACAAAAGCGCACACCTTTGCGAAAGGACAAATTCTACAGATCGACATTTCAGGTCTTGAATTATCGAATTATAACGGTCAGCTTCAGATTAACAATATCCCACTCGCAAGAGCCATTCCCGGAAATATTGCTCAGGCAACTCCGAGAACTACAACGATTGCAGATATAAATGCAAATTACACTGCATGGGAAGGTCAATTGGTTAAACTGGATAACGTAACTATTAATGGAACCGGTACTTATCAGGGAAATTTCGGTGTCAATACAATTACCGATGCGCTGTCAAATACAATTGAACTTTATACCGGCAGTACGGCAACATTTGTAAATGATTTATATCCGACTGGAGTCGTTTCAATTACAGGTATTTTAACAGAATACAACGGAACAAAAGAAATCCTGATCAGGAATACGAATGATGTTCACCCGTAACATTAATATTTTAATTGTAGAGACGCAATGCATTGCGTCTCTACAATTAAAATATTAATGTTTATCAATTTTTCAGGAACCAAACAACAACCTCTACAAACGCCCCCGGCTGTTCCGCATGAACCCAATGACCCGCATCTTTTATTGTTTCAAATTTTGCATTTAGAAAAATTGCTTTTATTGAATTGATATCATCTTCTCCGATATACCCCGACCGGTCTCCGCGAATAAATAATATTTCTGTTTCAAGTTCTTCTTCTGAATCAAATTCCTTTCCAACTTCTTCTATATTTTTTTCCAATTCATCCAATCCAAATCTCCAGGCTAAAACAGTCTGAACAATATCTTCTCCTTTGTCCTTAATCCTTTGTCCATTGTTCTTAATCCCTTGACCCTTATCCCCCATTTCCCTCCAATACAAATTCTTCAACAAAAACTGAACAGTCGATTCCTCTTTAATCGAAACCCGTAATATTTCTTCGGCCTCTTTCCTGTTTGACAGCTCGCCCGGATTAAATGACTTCAATGCTGCAAGTATAGTTTGATGATGAGGCGGATAATACCGCGGCGCGATATCAACTACGATCATTTTCCTAACTCTCTCAGGAAATAATTTAGCAAAAAACATAGCTGCCTTGCCCCCCATTGAATGTCCGATGAAATCGGCAAAAGGAATGTTTTCATCACGCATTAATTCCGCAATGTCTTCTGCCATTAACTCATAATTAAAATCCATGCTGTGCGGACTTCTTCCGTGATTTCGCAGGTCGACAACTATGCAACAAAATCCGTTTGCAGCAAGTGCCTTCGAAACAGATCCCCAGTTATCACTCAATCCGAACAAGCCATGCAGAATAATAACCGGCCTTCCTTCGCCTACTTTGTTAAAGAACAACTTCATTGGATAGATGTTAGTATTGAGTATTGAGTATTGAGTATTGAGTTAAAAAAAATAATGCACTAAACTCCTATTATTAAAATATTAATTCAACAATTATATTCGTAATTTGTAATTCATTTCAACTGTCTTAAGTACATCTGCACCGTATTCTCCAGTCCGTAATAAAGCGCGTCGGAAATCAATGCATGGCCGATCGAAACTTCATCAAGCCAGGGAATATTATCTTTGAAGAACTTTAAGTTTTCCAGACTCAGATCGTGACCCGCATTTATTCCGAGTCCGGCTTCACGCCCAATTTCCGCAGCGAGTACATATGGTGTAATAGCTTTAGTTCTGAGTCCGGAGTCCGAAGTCCGTGAAAATTCCGATGCATAACTTTCGGTATATAATTCAATACGATCTGTCCCTGTTTCTTTTGCATGCCTGATCAATTCTTCATCAGGCGAAATGAAAAGCGATGTTCGAACTCCATACTCTTTCAATTCTGCGATACAGTCAATAAGGAATGACTTATGTTCTTTTGTATTCCAACCGGCATTCGACGTGAGAACATCTGGCGGATCAGGAACCAATGTTGCCTGAGCAGGTTTTACTTCCCTGATCATATTCATAAAATCTTTCGAAGGATATCCCTCGATGTTAAATTCAGTATACACGACTTTTTTCAGTTCATACACATCACTCTTTCGGATATGCCTTTCATCGGGACGTGGATGTACGGTAATACCATGAGCACCGAATCTTTGAATATCTGCCGCTGCCTTAATTACATCAGGAACATTTCCACCCCTTGCATTTCGAAGAGTGGCTATTTTATTAATATTTACGCTTAGCTTAACCATCATTGCTATTTGGTTGTCAAAAGTGCCTAAAATGGAAACAACTATCAAAAATAGTTCGACAACTTACATTCGCTCAAAAAATCATCAAACTGTCAAATTAGCTGCAGGGTACTATAAATATCAATAAAAAGTACAAATATTGATAGTAATCTGATTCGCAAGAATGCCTGCGGCGAAAAAATATGCAAAAAGAAGGCCTGAGGACTGAATCCCGAAGCTTTCTGTCACATCCACGGTTTTGTGTATGTTTGCGCCCCAATAAACCTTATCCGCCGGCGTTTCGTAAACGACTTAGACAATGATTGCCAAAGAACTCATAAACGATTCATACCCTCCGCTGAAACTCAGCGATACGGGATTGAAGGCGCTGAACTGGATGGAAGAATTCCGTCTGGAGCATCTGCCTATCGTCGATGGTTTGTCGTATGTCGGGTTGTTATCAGAAGCGGATGTATTAAAACTTAGTGCGCTGGATCAGCCACTGGCAAATCACAATCTCCCACTGATAAAACCTTATGTGAGATTTAATCAGCCCGTGTTTGAACTGGTCAAATTAATTTCACAAGATAAACTTACCATCGTGCCAGTTATTGATGCAGCCGGTAATTACATCGGACTTGTCACATTAAAAGATATTATCAAACACTACTCCGACAGTGGCATTTTCGATGATGCAACCGGAGTAATCGTTCTTGAAGTTGGAGTTAAAAGCTATTCAGTAAGTGAGATCGCTCACCTTATCGAATCAGAAAACGCTCGCATCCTGAGTTTATATGTAACTCCTAATGCTGAAAACGAAACTCTCGACCTCACTATAAAAATTAATCAGCCCGAGCTTTCAAGGATCATCTCCTCATTTACAAGACACGGACATATAGTGAAAGAACACTATCATCAGAGTGAATTTATGGACGACCTGCAATCAAGGTATGATTCACTGATGAATTACCTTGGCATTTAACTAAATTAATGAAAGCAGTACGGCTTTACATAACGATCTGCTTTTTATCCTGCATTTTCTTATCCGCCTCTTTCTGTAATGCCTCGACATTTTCAGATTCATCGAATGTTCGTATAGGAACCATTCGAATCGTCGGCAATAAAACTACCAAAGAGCGAATCATTTTAAGAGAACTTACTTTCCATACCGGCGATGCCGTTGACTCCACCACAATGGAGAAATTATTCAGGCGAAGCGAAGAAAATCTGCAGAACACGTCGCTGTTTAATTCCGTTCACATCACATATGCAATAGATCACGAAGTCGTCAATGTATTCATCCTCGTTGCGGAACGCTGGTACGTTTTTCCCCTCCCAATTTTCGAAGTCGCCGAACGGAATTTCAATGTATGGTGGCAAACGAAAGATTTCTCACGAATTGTTTATGGAGCCTTGTTGAACTGGAATAATTTCAGAGGCAGAAATGAAACGCTTTCACTGACATTGCGACTGGGATATACACAACGCGTCAGCTTTTATTACAGCATTCCGTATGTAAATAAAAAACAGAAGGGCGGACTTGCATTCGGACTTGCCTATTCCCGAAATCACCAGTCAAGTGTGAATACGATCAACAATGAAATTGTCTTTTATAACAATGAAGAACTCTTTTCGAAAAAAGAAATAGGCGGTTCAGTCGCATATACCAACCGGCCAAATCTGTATAATACTCACGTGGTAGAAGTCGGATACAGACATGCATCGGTAATGGACACTGTTGTTCTTCTGAATAACGACTACTTCACTCCCGGCTCGGAAACTATAAATTATACAACCCTTCGTTATTTCATTAAGAGCGATCATCGCGACATTGCAGCATATCCGCTCAGAGGCTACTACCTGGATTTCGAAGCTGCAAAAAGCGGATTCACATTTCTAAATGATGACATCGACCTGATGACATTTGTTGGTCATGGAAAAAAATTCTGGCAGCTGACCGATAAATTTTTTTTCGGGAGCGGACTTTCGTTAAAATATACGGCAGGAAAGCCGGTGCCTTATTATCTTTCGAAAGGTCTGGGATATGGAAAAGAATTTCTTCGTGGCTATGAGTATTATGTCATGGACGGACAAGAGTATGCATTGCTGAAAAGCACTTTCAAATTTGAATTACTTCCCAAGAAACAATTTCATGCCGGATTTATTCCGCTTACCAAATTCGCAACCATTCCATATGCCTTTTATATAAATTTATATGCCGATGCAGGCTATGCGAAAGACCGTATGTTTGATGAAAATAATCCGTTAACCAATTCTTTTCAGTATAGTTACGGAGGCGGATTAGATTTTGTCACTTACTATGATATGGTATTCCGGTTCGAATATTCGTTCAATAAATTGGGAGAATCCGGATTTTTTCTTCACTTTACTTCCCCCATCTGATAAATACAACTGATGAACATTGCCATTTACGGTCGACCGGTAAACAACAATCAGCTGTCACTAGCTGAAAACATTCTTGTACTTCTAAGAAAATCACAATGCAGAATTTCAGTGCATGAACCTTATCTGATTTTTCTGAAATCAAATAAAGTTGATGTTTCCGGCTGCGATGTTTTCACAAGTAATGCTGATCTTATGGCTGACACGGAATTTTTATTCAGCATTGGCGGCGACGGCACATTGCTGGATACGGTATTCCTCGTCAAAAATTCAAATATTCCGATTGTAGGTATAAATGCCGGACGACTTGGATTTCTTTCAAGCATTTCACGAGAAAATCTTGAAAATGCAATTTCCAGTTTGTCTAAAGGTCATTATTCACTTGATGCCAGGACTCTGCTGAGACTTGAATCAAACCATCCGATTTTTGAAGCCGAAAATATTGCGTTGAATGAATTTACCCTTCACAAGAAAGATACATCGAGTATGATTACCATTCATACTTATCTGAATGGTGAATATCTAAACTCATACTGGGCCGATGGAATTATGATTTCTACACCGA
>CAZAON010000004.1:0-3895 GCA_964486655.1 uncultured Flavobacteriales bacterium | reverse complement strand
CCTGGCAGGTCAAAGGCGTCAACGTCGACAGGCCGGAGAAGACAATCACCTTTAATGTTAACTATTCGGCTGAAATAGAAAATCAGGAAGGCAAGAAGCAACAGAAGAAATGGGCACTTCAATCAGCCGATAATATCCGCTGGTTTATTACTATCGGCGAAACAAAGTATGAACTGATAGTCAGCTATAACAAGAAGGGCGAACAGTATGTGAAATTAACTCATCAGACACCAGGCGATGAATATGAAATGAGATTACTCCAGGCACCTTCTAAGAAATAAGAGTGCATGTATTCTCTGCTTTTAAAAAATATAACAGAATCGTTTCATTAATTAGAAATCCAGAAATCAATAAACTAAACAAGTATGCAAAAATTTGAAAAATTCATGGCCACGTTTGGCCCGTTGTTAGGATTTTTACTGACGGCCCTCGGACTCATAATTTCCGTATCTAATTTTTCGAAAGACCAGAAGACGAAATCGGCGCTCGAATTTAAACGCGATTTCTGGTCGAAGCAATCGGAGATTTATCTGAAAACATCACAGGCAATAGGAACGATTTGTGCCGAAATCGACAAGAGTGATCCGGAAGATTTTAATGCGGAAAACTTCTATTCTTCAAAAGCGACTTTCGAAACCCTTTACTGGGGAGAAATGAATTTCGTTCAGGACTCAGTCGTAATCGCCGACATGAAATCATTCGACCAGTACATCAAAGACTTCAATCCGCATATTTCAAATGTTGACTACAGGCAGACACTGATCAAACTTGGAAATAAAATTATCGTGACCTGCCGTAATTCTTACATGAGGTCGTTTGATAATCTGCAGGTTGAACAGTTGAAAGAAGATTCGGGTAAGAATGTAAGTTTATAATGCATACCATTATACCCACTGTTGCTGAATTTCAATCGATGTGAAAGGAATGTATCAGCGGAACAATTCCAGATATTCCCCAAACACAAATATCCTGTTCCTGCTCTGACCTGTCGTCTCTTTTAACCATCCATGTTCTTCGAAAGCCGCTACCCTTTTGATTTTTCTCAATGACCGGAAATAAAATATTCTATTTTTTTTAAGAAAGCGGTGTTTATGTTAAAACTCGTGTGATTCTCCAAACTAATCTAATTTTTTCTTTAGTTTATCTTATGATTAAAAAGTAAACTAAAAATTGTAATTAAGTGACTTTAGTATAGTAAAACATACTAAAAAGGCTAAAATTTCTATTTTTTGGCACATTGAGACCTAAACCCGTTTTACTTTGGAATTCGAATTAAAGTTAATTCCGAAGAGGGTAGGGGAAAAGTTAGCTGAATTTTTGAATGGAAATTCTGTCAATTTCAATTATATTGCATACGCCGGTTTCAGTTACACTAGAAATGCAGAAGCCGCAATACATAGGGGTTAAAAGCAGTTTATGAAGGATTCCTTTTAAGCCTCAGTCAGAATTTTAGTTATTATTGTCAATCACAATTATCGTAAACATGGAATTATTCGACGTCATAATCATTGGCGGTGGTCCGGCCGGGTCAACTGCAGCAACTACCCTTTCCAAGATGGGGCATAAAGTTTTACTTTTAGAAAAAGAGAAATTTCCGCGTGAGCATATAGGCGAATCACTCATTCCTGCCTCTTATGATTCTCTGAAGAGACTTGGTGTAATTGAAGAACTGTCAAAAATATCTCCTCGAAAACCCGGAGTAAATTTTGTAAACAGCGATGGTGTTTCTGAAACATTGTGGTGTTTTAAAAATGTTGTCAAGAACGAAGGTTATCTTTCATTCCACGTTAAGCGTTCACTCTTTGACGAAATGCTTTTAAATAACAGCAGAAAGAACGGCGCTAAAGTTCTTGAAGAAACTGCAGTAAAAAACGTCATACTTGATGATCCTTCAGGAAATGTAACGGTAGAAACTCTGAGCAAAGAAGGAGTCAGGGAAACCCATCATTCACGTTTTATAATCGATGCAAGCGGACAGAGTACTTTCCTCGGTAGCAAGCTCGGCGTCAAGAAATCATTTAGTGATCTCGATCGTGTTGCCGTCTGGTCACACTGGTCGAATTGTGAATACGATCTTCCGCTTACACAAGGCGCTATTAAAATCATGTACCTCGGCGGTGAAAAATTAGGATGGTTCTGGATCATTCCGATCAGCAGTACCAACCTCAGCGTCGGAGTCGTCGTCAACAACAGTTACATAAAACAGGAGCGTGAAAAATTACTTGCGGCCGGCAAGACTGACTGGAAAACTGAAATATATAATCAGGAAATTGCCATGTCTCCATCTGTGAAAGAATTACTTTCGAAAGGAACGATGGATCATAAAGTGCAGGTGAACGGTGATTATTCTTATTACTGCGAAAAGAAACACGGAAAGAATTTCGCCATGATCGGTGATGCGGGTGCTTTCCTTGATCCGATCTTCTCGAGCGGAATTTTTGTTGGTATGCGCAGCGCCGAATTGGTATCTGCTGCCGTGCATAAGGTACTTACCGAGAATGATCAGACTGCATTGGATGAAACGTATGTTAAGATAAACGGTGCCGTAAAGGTTCTCGAGAAATTCATTCGCTTATTCTACTCGCCACATCTTGTTAATTTTTCAACGATGGGTGATGTGAAAGAGAATATGGGTTTTGAGAAAACAGAAAACACTTATGCTTTATTCCACTTTTTACTCGCCGGTGATTTCTTCGAAGACCACAGAAAATACAGTGAGTTCCTCGATTCCATGCGCAATGAAAAAATGGTGGAGAAATTCAGACACCTTATCAAATATTCAACTGATAAAAATGCCGTTACTTCCTGTGAAGAGAATTTCGATGAAATGTATGGTAAGGTGACGGCGAAGATACAGTTTGATTTGAGCGCCTTCTCGTGACGTTGATTTACTGGGATTTACTGGATGAGTGGATTATGGGATTAGATTTTTTTGATTTACTGGGATTAATGATTGGGATTATAGGGGTTAGGAGATTATGGGATTGGATTAAAGGGATTAGGTTCTCTGTTTCCCTCAGCTTCTTCGTTTCTCTTATGTTTGCCACCAAGACACAAAGGCACAAAGAAACACCAAGTGGATATTACTTATTTCTCTGTGATTCTCCGTGTAATCCGTGCCTCTGTGTTAAACTTTAAGCAACGCGCAAAGCAAACAAACTATAATTACCAAAATCACTCTGTTTCCCTCCGCTTCTTCGTTTCTCTGTGTTAAACTTTAAGCGAAGCGCAAAGCAATTACAATCCTCTTATCAACCATTCTTTTTTTCTGTGTTCCTCTGTGTTCTCCGTGGCTCCGTGGTCTATTTTTAAGACAACTGATCCGACAACAATTTCATCTCAATCCGCGGCGCGATTTTCTCATAAAGCACATGATAAACAGAAGTGGTAATCGGCATGTGTACATTGTATTTCTTATTCAGCTCATGGATACACTTTGTAGCGTAATATCCTTCAGCAATCATATTCATTTCAAGCTGAGCGAATTTTACAGAGTAACCCTTACCAATCATTGTTCCAAACATCCTGTTCCGGCTGAAAGATGAATATGCCGTCACCAGCAGGTCACCAAGGTATGCCGAGTCGTTAATGTCTCTGTTTATGGGATGAACTGCAGAAACAAATCGTTGAATCTCTCTGATCGCATTCGAAATAAGCACAGCCTGGTAGTTATCTCCATAACCAACACCGTGGCAAATTCCGCTTGCAATGGCTATCACATTTTTTAATACTGCCGAATATTCTGTTCCGTAAATGTCATCGCTTACCAGAGTTTTTATATATCGGCAACTCATTAATGATGCAAGTGATGTTGCATTCGCTGTATCGGTCGAAGCAATTGTAAGATAAGAGAGTCGCTCCATGGCAACCTCTTCGGCGTGACACGGTCCGGTGA
>CAZAON010000003.1:0-2530 GCA_964486655.1 uncultured Flavobacteriales bacterium | reverse complement strand
GTAATAAAAAATCTTTCTTCCTTTCATACTTAAGTGTAACCCGGAAAGAAACTTAGTCTAAATTAGCTGCAGTTTGCTAAGTGGAAAAAATTGTTTAATGTTGAATAATAAATTTCCTGCTATAATATTTATCGCCGGCTCCAATATTTACAAAATAGATGCCCTCTGCGAAATCCCGGCAATTAATTGTAATCTGATTACTATTGACTGGCATACAATATATTTTCTTCCCAATGATGCTGTAAATTTCAAATACCGGCTCATTGTCTAAGTATCTTTCACTTATAAAATCAGGAAATGTAATTGTCAAGTATGATGAAGCCGGAACCGGATATATACTTAATTCATTTTGCTGCCACAACTGGTCATCGACTCCGGTTGACAAACCTAACTTCACAACATAAATATCATAAGCAACAGGAATCATGTTGAAAACTGAAAGTGATGGATCAAAATCAGTAATTCCTGAAAAGCATCCTGAAGAACAAACATTACCGTTCAAATCAATAATGATAGAACCCGGGTAGCAATGAGAGTTAGAAGTAAATTGTAATGCCGAAATAAATATTCCGGATTTATTCAATCTTGATATAAAAATATTGGCTATATCCGGAGAATTGAAAATTGAGGTGCCTATACCGGGATCTAAATCTATGGTGCCTTCAAAATAGCCAATGGTATAAACATTCGATGCAGAATCAATCGCAAGAGAGTAGCTTAAATTAACATCAGAGCCTCCCAGTTGACGTGCCCACATAAAATTTCCGGATGAATCAAGTCTGGAAACGAAAACATCTTTGTCGCCAAAAGAAACTAAATTATACTCTACGACACCCGGGTCAAAATCAGCAGTGTCCATAAATGTTCCTGTGGCATAAACGCTTCCTTCATTGTCAACTGCAATTGACACTCCTTTGTCAGCGGAACTTCCTCCAAATTGTCGCACCCATTCTAAAATACCCTCACCAGACAGTTTGATAACGTAAGCATCAATTCCTGATGAGATCAAATTGAGCGTATCTGTACCGGGATCAAAGTCAACAATACCGCTAAAATAGCCGGTTGCAAAAACATTTCCTGAATCATCGAGTGCAATTGAAGTACCTGTTCCTGAATTGGAGCCACCTACTAATTTTGCCCAAACAAAATCGCCAAGTGAATCCAACTTTGAAACAAAAACATAGCTTCCGGCGGTGACAGAAAGGTTATACACACCGCTTCCCGGATCAAAGTCGGCAGTCTGCTCAAATGTACCTGTGCTATAAACATTTTGATATTTATCCACAGCAATGGAATAGCCATATTCATACCCGATACCTCCAAGCGACCGTGCCCAGATAAATTTTCCTGCTGAATCCAGCTTCAGAATAAAAACATCATATGCATGTGCAGCCGTAAGATTATAAACTCCGGTGTCCGGATCAAAATCAGCTGTCCCTTCAAACCTTCCAATAACATAAACATTTGCAAAAGCATCCACAGTAATTCCATAACCTATTCCATAGTTTCCTATTCCACCTCCGCATATTTGCTTTGCCCAAACAAAATGACCTGCGGCATCCAATTTGGAAACAAATACAGCCCATCCACCCTGACAGGACATATTGAAAACACCTGAATCAGGATCGAAATCAGTAGCTTCAATTCCGATTTTTCCTGTCGTGTACACATTACCCTGATCATCTGTTGCGATGGAATAGGCATATTCAGTACCATGTCCGCTGATCTGTTTGGCCCAACTTAAATTCTGTGCATCAGAATAAATGAAACATAATTGCAGAGATAACATTAAGTAAATTAGTCTATTCATAGAAAGATAGATATTGTTTTTCTTGCCGCGTTAATAAAATTTTAATGTAGAATTGATTGTAAATAAAATAAAAATAATCGTGTTTCTCCTTTTTATTTTACAGAAGGGATAGCCACTACGGCTTTGCCGACCTTGCAGAATGTTTGTTTCTTGTATCACTGTTTGAAGTTCCGATGCTGCCAACGAGTTGCGTATAACGTCAGTTCCCCGCTTTGCGGGGCAGGCAGTGCAACAACAAACCTACAAATTTATTTTTCATTCTATTGCGCACCGGAGATGATTATAGCGGCTTGAAAATATTTTGCCGACTGAGTGCAATATGGAGCATATCGTTCGCAAAAATGTGCGCAACACCTTCTGGAGGCGCTTTTTAAGTTCGTCAACACCGATGATAGTGATTATCCTCCTCAGGTTGTACACCGTGAAGATTAATCCGAAGTCCACTTCATTTTTTTCTAGTCCCTTGAGCAGAATATAATCAAAGCCCCATTGGCGCTTTACAGTTCCAAATGGATGCTCCACTATTTCCTGATGCAATAAATATTTTTCTTTCTCAAGGTGAATACGTTTTGTATTCGCTTCCACAGCTTCTGCATATTGTGATCTCTCAATCAACCGTCCATTTTTATTCCGTGTGCATACAGCTTTCACCGGACAACTTTTACATGCTGACGTTTTGTAATGCTTAACCTGATTCTCATATTTACTTCCATTGCCTTT
>CAZAON010000002.1:0-4773 GCA_964486655.1 uncultured Flavobacteriales bacterium | reverse complement strand
AATGATATTGATTACGCGACTGCATCGGAAGCCGAGAAATATAAATTTGTTGAATACCATAAGTGGAAATTCGTTTCAAGCTGGTTTACCAAAATTGTGGGCAATCTCGTCCTGAACACGAAAATCCAATATGGTTTCCTTGGATTATATAACAGGGAACTCGGTTTTTCACCGTTTGAAAGATTTTATGTAGGTGGAGACGGATTAAGTGGTTATGCGCTGGATGGCAGAGAGATAATTGCATTAAGAGGATATGAAAATAATGCCATTACTCCTCAGAATTCAAAAGGAGTTCAGGTTGGCGGCACAATCTTTGACAAGTACACGCTCGAATTACGATTCCCGGTGTCTTTGAATCCAAGCGCCACCATCTACATGTTAACTTTCGCTGAAGCAGGCAATTCATGGTTAAAATTCAATGACTTCAAACCGTTTAGTGCTTATCGTTCAGCAGGTGCGGGTATTAGGATCTTCCTTCCTGTTTTTGGATTACTTGGACTTGACTGGGGATACGGATTCGATGAAGTTCCGAATCTGGGACCTAGTGTTAGTGGCAGCCAATTCCACTTTACAATTGGCCAACAATTTTAATTTCATACATTTGCAACCCTAAAAAAAGGAAAAACAATGTCAAGCAAAAGTAACTTCCTTACAAAAGGCCTGCTCCTTATAGCAGGAATTCTAATCATCTCTGCCGGTACTTCTGTTGCACAGAAATACTGTTATGTAAACTCTGAATATATTTTAGAGAACATACCCGATTACAAAACCGCTCAACAACAACTCGATAATTTATCTATTACCTGGCAAAAAGAAATTGAAGATAAGTATGCAATCATTGACAAGTTGTATAAAGCATACCAGGCCGAACAAGTGCTGCTCACCGAAGAAATGAAAAGAAGACGTCAGGAAGAAATAACTTCCAAAGAAAAAGACGTAAAGGATCTTCAAAAACAAAGATTTGGTTATGAAGGCGATCTTTTCAAAAAGAAGCAGGAACTCGTAAAACCAATTCAGGATAAAATTTATAATGCAGTAAAGAAACTGGCTACAGATCAGAGTTATGCTGTGATTTTCGATAAATCAAGCGATTTAATCATGCTCTACACAAATCCCAAATATGATAAGTCAGATGAAATCCTGACTCAAATGGGATATAAACCGGCTGCAAAAGCAGGAGCTGCAGGAGGAAAATCTACAACAGGAGGTTCTGATAGCGGTAGCGGAAAATCTGATTCGGGCTCCGGCTCCGGAAAAGATGCACCGGTCAAATCTGACGAACAAAGACCAAAGTAAAAACTAACCATATCAACCACATGAAAAAAACATCTTTGCTTATAGTTCTGATTTCAGCACTATTTTCTTTCACATCAAATGCCCAGGCGTTAAAATTCGGACATATTAATTCTACCGAATTGATTCAATTGATGCCACAGACAAAATCGGCTGACAGTACACTTAAGCGTTTCGGTGAATCTCTCGATTCTCAGCTTAAAGGCATGACATCAGAATATCAGAACAAGCTTCAGTCCTATCAGCAGAAAATGGATTCAATGCCTGATGCTGTAAGAAATATAAAAGAGAAAGAACTACAGGATCTCGGTCAGCGTATCCAGGATTTCCAGCAAACAGCACAGGAATCTATTCAAAAGAAGAAAGAAGAAATTTACGGACCAATTTTAAAGAAAGCAGAAGATGCTATCAAAGATATCGCGAAAGAGAAATCCTACTCGTATATTTTTGACACAAGTCTGGGCTCCGTAATCTTTGCTCAGGAAAGCGACAATATCATGCCTCTTGTAAAAACAAAGCTCGGACTAAAATAAAATATTTTCCTTTTTCATTAGAGCCACTTACGTGAAAGCGTTAGTGGCTTTTTTGTTTTTGGTTTGATGGGTATAGGTTTAGTATAGTGTTTTTATTTGTTAGACTAATAGGTAGAGTAAGAGCAAGAGTTAGAGTAAGTCTAAGTGTAAGTGTAAGTGTAAGTGTAAGTGTAAGAATAAAATGCGGCCAATACTCCTAAGCTTACTCCTGGACTTACACTACACTTACACTAAACACTTAAACATACACAATGAGACCTGGTAAAATTGTCACTAAAAGCCTCCCGGGCCTGACCCAATCCAACAATCTCCCGCCCTATTTCACCGTTAATTATTCCGATTCCATTGTTGAGAAACGCCTGTTTTCAGGACTAAAGACTAAGGACTAAAGACTACATTTGAAGGGAATGCGGAAACTTTTCATATCCGGCATACTGCTTATTGCCAGTTGCTTCGTTAACGGACAAACGCAGAGCAACCTGAGGAGTAAGAAGATTCCTTTACGTGCCGATACCGTAGAGATTGACACCCTGAGTATTTCGCCCTTTTCTTTCATTATGAAATCGGGCGATGAGATTATCGACACCTCCGCCTTCCTGCTTGACTTTGTGAATTCCCGGATTATCTGGAAACGACAATCATCGGCATATTCAAACATCAAATCCGATTCTGTCAGCGTTCAGTACCGCGTTTTCTCTTTTCTCCTTTCAAAAGAATACAGGAACAAAAAAACAGATCTTATAACCAAAAGAGGCGCAGAAACCCCGATCTATTATAACCCTTCAGACGGCCAGCCCGAGATGTTTAAAATGCAAGGGCTTTCCAAAAGCGGAAGCATCTCGAGAGGAATTACGTTTGGAAATAACCAGGATGTCTTTGTGAATTCCAGTTTGAATTTGCAGCTGGCCGGAAAACTCAGCGATAATGTTGAAATACTCGCCGCTATTACCGATGAAAACATTCCTGTCCAACCCGAAGGAAATACGCAACAACTACAGGACTTTGATAAGGTCTTTATCCAGGTATCGAATAACCGAAACAGACTCATAGCGGGAGATTTTGAATTGCGCAGACCCGATAGTTACTTTATGAACTTCTTTAAAAAAGGACAGGGCGCTTATTTTACCACTGTAAACTCACTATCGAAAAGGAAAAAGAGCGAAATGAAATCAGGGATCAGTCTCGCGGTTTCCAGAGGTAAATTTGCAAGAAACACCATCGAAGTCCGCGAAGGAAACCAGGGTCCGTACCGCCTCACCGGCAACAATGGTGAGACATTTATCATTGTTCTTTCCGGAACAGAAAAAATCTTCTTCAATGGCATCCAACTGATTCGCGGCGCGCAAAACGATTATGTAATTGATTACAATACTGCAGAAGTAACTTTCTCGGCACGTCAGCTTATTACAAAAGATTCGAGAATAGTTGTCGAATTCGAATATTCGGATAAAAATTATGCACGAAGCCTGATCTATGTTAACAATGAATACGAAAGCGAAAAACTAAGAGTAAAATTTAATCTTTATTCGGAACAGGACAGCAAAAATCAACCCCTTACTCTCGATCTTGACAGTGCCAAAAAATCTGTTATTGCAGACGCCGGCGACAATCTTTTTCTGGCCGTTTATCCAACAGCCGACAGCGTTCCATACAACAGCAATGCGGTTCTTTACTTAAAAAAAGACACTACTGTTTCTTCGGGCACATATAGCATTTATGTCTATTCTACAAATGCGGATAGCGCCTACTGGCAGGTTAGCTATAGTAACGTCGGCAACGGCAACGGAGATTACATACAGGATATTAATTCAACAAACGGCCGGGTATATAAATGGGTCGAGCCGGTAAACGGAATACATCAGGGAAGCTACGCTCCGGTTTCACTTTTAGTCACTCCGAAAAAACAACAAATGATCACTACCGGAGTGGATTATAAATTTGATAACAGAAATATTCTTTCTGTCGAAGGAGCATACTCCGTTTATGATGTAAATCTGTTCTCAACAAAAGACAAAGAAAATGACGAGGGAGTTGGAACCAAAGTGTCCTACATTAATGAAACCATGCTCTCGGCAGACAGTGTTAAAGGAATCAGATTGAGAAATACATTGAATTACGAATACATCTCAAAGGACTTTAAAGCGATTGACAGATTCAGAAATGTTGAATTTGACAGGGACTGGAATCTTGGAACAGGATCGATTTCAAATGATGAACATGTCAGTTCGATACAATCAACCTTATCAAAGCCTTCCGTATTTACATTATCTTATCAACTAAAGTCTTATGAGAAAGGGAAATCTTATCACGGACTAATGAACCTGGTACAGGGAAATTTAACCGCGGGGAAAGCAAATATTTCTGGAACTGCAAGTTACCTTACCACAGAAGGAGTCACTGTCAATACAAAGTATCTGAGACATTTTGCAGATGTCTCTTATCCTGTCTGGAAACTTATTTTTGGCGTGAGGGAAAACGCGGAGAGAAACAGATATACAAACAGAGCGACTGACTCACTTACAAATTCAAGTTTCCATTTCCAGGAATTAGGCGGCTACATTCATACCGCGGATACAACAAAATCAAAAGCTGTTTTGGCTTTCAAGAGGCGTATCGACCAACTGCCCTCGATGAATGAGTTTAAAACATCAAGTATTGCAGATGAAGGAACATTGGGAACAGAATTTTCTAAAAATCCCGATAATACATTCAGAACGACAACAACATACAGAGTGTTGAGTATAAAAGATACGCTGCTGACCAAACAGGAAGAAGCCAAAACCATTCTTAACAGGATGGATCATACTCTTAATATTTTTAAGGGTATACTTTCATTTAATACATATTATGAAATTGGAACAGGTCAGGAAAGAAAGCAGGAATATTACTACCTGCGCGTTAACGACGGACAGGGAGTGTATGATTATATTGATGAGAATAACAATGG
>CAZAON010000001.1:0-26132 GCA_964486655.1 uncultured Flavobacteriales bacterium | reverse complement strand
CAATGAGTCGATATTGGCAGGAATGGCGAAATAATAAGAAACGTCTTCAAATGAAAATATCGGTGTCAGGAATAAACCGCTGACTGCATTTACTATTCTAATGAGAAGAAAAAAAGCGACGTTAATGATCAGCAGACGCTGAAGCGTATCGGAAAGCCGGAATTGGGATCTGATATTATCTCGCAGTGACGTCATTGTTTACTACTTTATGAATAGAAATCGTTTTGATTACGGTGATTATTTTTTCGCCAGAATAAGATAATAATAATTCCTGTTACTAATCCGCCCAGGTGAGCAAAATGTGCCACATTATCATCGGCCTTTATTCCGAGATAAAGTTCAAGAATACCAAATATAACAACGGCATATTTGGCTTTTATTGGCAAAGCGAAAAATAAATACAGGATGCTGTTTGGAAATAACATACCAAATGCAAGCAATACTCCGAATACGGCTCCGGAAGCACCGATTACTACAGGTGCATTCAGCATTTCTTCCTTAAAAATACTCACATAGTCAATGCTTAAAGTCAGGGCTCTGGTTGGATCCGTTTGCATAGTCGCAAGGAAATCGGAACTAAAGCGGTCTGCATATGCAGTTGAATGAACGAGAGCGTATAACTTATTCATGTCGGCCGACTCGAGATAATCGTTGAAGACGGCCAGTCTTGGTGCCAGTTGATAGTAAACGATCGCATAATGCGCGACAGCGGCACCGAAGCCGGTAAGCATGTAATAGGTGAGAAATTTTTTGGGTCCCCAGTAATTTTCAACGGCGCTTCCGAACATGTAGAGAGCGAGCATGTTGAAAAAGATATGCATGATACTGGAAGGATCATGCATGAACATATAGGTAACAATCTGGTAAACTCTGAATTTGGAAGATCCGAAATAATGTAGTCCTAAAATATCTGTCAGGTCAATTCCCCGATAAAGGTAAAACTGTGTGGCTAAAAACAGGATTACATTTATGATGAGCAGATTCTTAACTACGTCCGGCAATAATTTGTATGCACCTGGTGGTCTGTAATTTTCGTAGCTCATTGGGAAGCCTGAAATAAGGAATTTAAAATGGGAAAGTCAGAAATAATCTTATCTGAAACTATCAATGAGATCGCTGTTTTTCAACAAAATCATACACGGTTTATTGTTGTATAACCGTTCACTTTCGGGTAGTTTTTGAAGTTCCTGAACAATCATTTTGATTTCATGCTCCTTTAATAGGGTGTTTTTGCCAATAGAAAGCGCATTTGCCATGGAGCGGGCCAGTTGTTCGGGATGAGTAACGGTAATATTGCCATTCTGATTTTTGTATTGTTCAAGAATTGACTCTAAAATTTCTTTTTCCTTGCCTTTTTCAATATCGGAAGGAATGCCATGGATGGCGAATGTATTGAGGCCGAATTCCTGAAGGTCAAAACCAAGGGATGAGAGTTGGGGTTGAATTTCTTTGAGGAGTGTAAAATCGGAAGATGAGAGTGATAGAGTTTGCGGGAACAGACTTTGCTGGGTGACAGGCTGATTATTTTGCAGCTGACTGAGGAACTTCCTGTAGAGAATTTGCTTGTGTGCAAGCGGAGCATCTATAATGAGTAACTGGTTGCTGTATCGGGTGATGATGAAATTGCCGAGCTGAAAAAATGGTTCATCAAATTGTACGGGAAGATTAATATTCGGGAGTGCTTCGGTAACGGAAGCTTTGGTGTAAAAATGCTGAATCTGATCGGGTGTTTTGGAAAAGGCAGGCGCGATGGCTTGTGGGGGCTCGAAGGGATTGTAACCGGTGTTGATCATGACAGAAGGTTTCTGAGCGGGCTGATACCTCATAGCATGGGGAACGTCGAAGCCTGACTGGCGTTCGAAGTCAAGAAGGGGACTGACGTTGTATTGTCCTAATGATCGTTTGACGGCGGAACGAACAATGGCATAGATTGAGCGTTCGTCTTCGAATTTGATTTCGGTTTTTGTGGGATGAATGTTGACATCGATGCGTGAGGGATCGATATCAATATAAAGCCAGTAAGATGCGTAACTGTCTTTAGGCAACATGTCTTCGAATGCGGTGCTAACGGCATGATGCAGGTAATTATCGCGGATGTACCTGTTGTTGACGAAGAAGAATTGTTCGCCGCGGGTTTTGCGGGCGAATTCGGGCTTGCCGACAAAGCCGTTGATGGAAATATAGGTTGTGGTTTCGGAAACTGGCACCAGGCGCTCATTGTAGGAGTTGCCGTTTATGTTTACGATGCGTTGCCTTATGTTGGAAGGGGGTAAGCGGAAAATTTCGATGCCATTCTGATTGAGTGTGAAGTAAGTATCGGGATTGGAGTAGGCGACTCTTTCGAATTCATCGATGATGTGCCGGGCTTCGACGGCGTTTGACTTTAAGAAATTGCGACGGGCAGGAACATTGTAAAAAAGATTTTTGATGCTGATCGATGTTCCGGGGGCGGTGCCAACAGGCTCCTGGCGTTTGATTTCATTGCCTTCTATTTCGAGTAATGTGCCGATTTCATCGTCGTGGCAACGGGTTTTCACTTCGACCTGGGCGATGGCAGCGATAGAAGCTAAAGCCTCACCACGGAAACCCATGGTACGTATTGAAAACAGATCGTCGGCTGAACGTATTTTGGAGGTGGCATGTCGCTCGAAGGCCATGCGTACATCGGTGGGACTCATGCCGGACCCATTATCGATAATCTGAATTAGGGTTTTCCCGGAATCCTTGACGAAAAGCTCTATTTTACGACTGCCGGCATCTACGGCATTTTCGAGTAATTCTTTAACGGCTGATGACGGGCGCTGAATAACTTCGCCGGCTGCAATCTGATTTGCAACTGTATCTGGTAAAAGCTGAATGATATCCGGCATATTTCCTCTCTCCATCACAAATGTCCGAAATTATCTTAAATGTTCCATCATTTTTTAAACCTTTTAAACCCCTGTCTCATAGTGCCAAGATCGCTTTACAATCGTAAATTTGTAGAATCAGACGGCGTAAAAACGATTTGCGGAAAATAAAAGGAATCGTATATTGAGCCGTCCTTGAATACCAATCAAAAAGTAAACCCAATGAAAAAACTACTTTCAACAATCGCTTTAACTGCAGGCGCGATCTTGCTATTTGCACAGACTCAGATTCAGGTTCCTTCAGCAGTTCATCAGGCATTTAAAGATGGCCATCCGACTCATGATTTTATCACCTGGGTTATGGAAGGCCCTAATTACAAAGCCAGCAGCATTGATCTGCAGCAATTACATTATGTAACGGTTTATAGCCCGGTAGGTAAATTGATCCGTAGCGAAAGTGAATTAAGTCAAAAGGATGTTCCCCAGGTAATCAACGAATACAATCAGAAAAACTATCCAAATCAGCCGGCAGAACCGGTATGGATGGTTGTTGATGCTAACGGTAATCGTAGCTTTTACTCTACGCGGAATAATGTCAAGGTTGAATTTGACAGAAACGGAAACGTAACTAAAAATTAAATACCAAATTACAATTGAAAAGAAACAACCGGAAATCATTCCGGTTGTTTTTATTTTGTACGAATAACGGGAATCGTATAAACTGAATTTTCATTTGTTATTCTGAGGTAATAAATTCCGTGCGGAATCTCATTCGCAGCCCATTTTATTTTTCCAGAAGCATTTTGCTCTTTTTGAATCATACGTCCGTCGGCCGAATAAAGCATAACAGTGCTCCTTACTTGAGGCAATTCAATATTTATTTCATCTGTAAAAGGATTCGGATAGCACTTTATTTTTTCTCTTTCAATTTCTGTCACAGCCGTAGCCAGACTAAACTGGTTAAAGAAATTCCAGATGACTCCGCTTGCATTAAAATCCTGGTTCGTTACATTAATATTCACCGGCGCACCCGGCCATGAATGTCCTCCACCGATTACCCGATAATGAATTACCTGTTTACTGCTGTCACAATTTCTCCAGCTGATAATTTCAGCCGTGCACTGGTCTGTCAGTGAAATATTCGGGACTGAAACTGTATCCGTCATCATATCACAGCCATTATGATTTGACCATAACTGCATTAAATCAGCCACAGAAACATATCCTGCAGTCCCGTTATAATCTACCACTGCATCTGCCGTTCCATGAATATAAAGTACCGGAACCATTCGTCCCGGATTACATGAATTCTGAATCAGATTAACATTGGTTCCGGCAACGGGTGCAATGGCGGCAATTTTATCCGACATCTGGCAGGCGAGGAGGTTGCTGAAAAATCCTCCGTTCGAAAGTCCGGTTGCATATACCCGGTTCAGATTAATGTTGTAAGCCGAATGAAATATTGTAATCAATGTATCTGTGAATCCGGGATCATCGGGCGGACCGCCAACTATGTTCCAGGAGTTGTTTAAACCATTCGGATAACAAACAAAGAAATTGCCGGTATCTGCAACATCATCAAACTGTGAATACAATTGCTGTTCAAGTGCCGTGGAAGTATATCCGTGAAAATTAAAGACCAAAGGAAAATTGGTTCCGGATGTGTAAGCCGACGGAATAAACAACCTGTAATTTCTCCAGACACCACCGTACATGATGCTGTCGATTACCGTGTTCTGCGAAAAACTTTGTAACGTAATAACTGTGAATATTAAGATGAGATAACTTTTTTTCATTTTCGATTGAATGATTCCCGGTGAATGAAATTATGGTTTAATGATTCTGAAATTTTCATTGCCGCAACGGATAAAATACATCCCGGCAGGCCATTCAGCCACATTTACACTTGTTTTACTTTTATCTATCCCGGAAACATACACAGCCTGTCCGCTGATATTATACACCGTAATTTTCCTGTTCGAATAATTTTGACAATCGAAATAAAATTCACGATCAGTAACGGAAGGGTAGACCTGACAATTTTTTTCCGGCGAGCTAATGTCCGCGACACTTGAAGGCAAAAGGGTTCCTTTCTTCATGCCGTTTCCGAAACTTGACACCCACATTTCATTGTTGTTAAACGGATTGAAGAAAACTCTTTCGGGTTGCCTGAAGGGATAAGCGGTTACCAAATTCCAGACAGGATTTGACGAATTCATATTTTGTGAATACCACAATCCCTGCATCTCTGTTGTCAGGTATGCCTCATAATTATTCTGAGGATTAAACGTGATTGAAGTTACCGATTGAAATTGCGTTCCCGTTATGCGGGTCCAGTTCAATCCTCTGTTCGTCGTTTTATATAATCCGCCCAAACCGTTCGGCGGTCCGCCCCAGCCACTAAATACACATACATACCATGTGCTCTGCGTCGAATCTGCAGGATCAATAATTATATCTTTTGTCCAGTAATACATGCCTGGATCGCTCACATCGGTCCATGTCAGTAAATCCGGATCATAAATAAATACGCCTGAACTGGCGGTGAATGTTCCGCCCGAATTTCTTCTGCCTGAAAAAGTGCAAACAACTTTACCATCGTTCAATACGCGTATGCATGCCGGATGACCCTCTGTTCGCGGAGGATCAGGCAATTTCGTCCAGACAGATGCGCTGCCACTGTTCAGATCTGCAGTCCTGTAAATTCCTCCCTGTCTGACTGCCGGAGAGGTGCCGGTATGTATTACGGAGGCATACATGACATCTGCATTATTCGGATCGGATGCGAGCCAGAAAACAGGATGGTTAAACGTATGCAGGTTTGCCCAGTTTGATCCGTTGTCGGTTGAATAAACAATTTTTCCATTGGCATCATTCGCATCAAGTAATGCATCTGTAAGTCTGGTGCTTTGATACATGTCATGAATGTTACTGCATGCGCCATACAATTTACCATTCGGAATTTTTTCCACACGATACAGCGAGTTGACTGAAAATCCGTTGTAAGTAAATCCCCATGATTCGCCTGAATCATCACTGCGAATACATCCGATATCGCTGAAGCATCCGATCATCGTATCCGCATTCTGCCAGTGAACCTGCCAGCATGTAGTATTTTCCAATCCGATGCTGTGATACCTTTGTTTTTGCGGAGTCGGAGCTCCGGCAGGGTGCTGATCTGCACTGCTAACATATGCCTGTTTCCAGTCATCTCCGCCATTTGAACTTACCTGAACATTACTGAATGTGCTGAAGATTACTTTTGACGAATTATTCGGTGCAACGGTAATACCGAAACAGTTTTCACTCCATCCCCAGTTTTTATCTCCCTGGTATCCTTCCCATGCGGTTATAATATTCGCATTGTTAACCGTATTGAATTTTTTTGTCCAGGACTGACCGCCATTGGAAGATTTCATGACAAGCGGTCCGCCGGCTGACTGATCATTTCCTCCAAGATAAATTGTGCTGATATCGTTCTTCGCCAATCCGGCATACATTAAAAAGTCATTTGCAAAATTTATTCCGGTTGAAGACGCCATCCAAGTTCCGTTCGCATTATCCATTACATAGACCTGTTTCGGAAAATTATAATACTCCCAGGGATTAACACCATTATATACGTCAGATGAATTAGCTGCTATGCAAACAAAACGAATGTCATTTCCTGTTCGAGCTCCCGCAAAACTCCAGATCACTTCGCCGGATGCCATTCCGCTTACCGGCATTATCGAAAAAGAACTGCCTGAATTTGACGAGTGAAAAATTCCTTCATTCGTACCTATGTAAATATCATTGTTGTCCCAAAATACTCCGCCCATTATAATACCGGCTCCCATGTTTTGTGCATGAGCAACAAGACTAAAGGATGTTCCACCGTTATTCGAAAATAAAATATCTCCGTAAGCGCCAACAAGCAGTTGTGAATTATCATAGTTAACGGAAATCTTATATGCCGATCCATATGTGTTCAGATCATATGAAGTTGTCGGCCATGAATTCCCGCCGTCTGTTGTCTTAACAGGAAAACTGTTGTTGCCATCATTCGCAATACAATAGGCAGTACCCGGAGTACCCGTAAATTCGTAAGATGATAATCCCGATACCTGCAATTTTGAAAATGGAATCTGATCATAGGAATTTCCAAAGTCATTCGTATGAAACATTTCACTCATGTCGCAGCTGACATAAAATTCGTTGTCGTTGGCCGGATTTATAGTCGGGAAGAACAGGGCGCCGCCACCGCCGATGCCGCGTGAATAAAAATTCGCCGGCTGGGAAAATAAAATGCTGCCCGTAAACAAAAAAACGAGCAGCATTTGAATGGTTTTCATTGGAATTATTTTATAATCTGTACATCGATAATCTCTATTCCTTAATATTCATCAGTTTAATTTGTCTGATGCCTTTATCTTTCTGAATCGTCGCGGTGTAAACACCTGCAGGGAATAAAGACAGGTTTATTTGTCCGCGTCCGCTGATTGATTGTGCTAATACGATATTGCCAAGTGCATCTATTACTTTTAAATCATAAGTTGCATTTGAATTCATGGAGTAATTAAAAATTCCTGTGGAAGGATTCGGATACACCCTGATTGAATTATCAATAGAGGCATCTTCAATTCCTGCCGGCATTTCGAACAAACCTATATCATCCAGTGCCATATCACTTTCAACATTTGTTCCGGTAATACCGCGGAATCGTACAGAGATTGTTTGACCGATAAATTGCGACAATGAAACTGAATCTTTGATCCAGAAATCACCCTGATCACCGGAACGAACAGGAATAATATCGCTATAAACACCGTCAGGTGAAATGATATCAATATGCAATTCTCCCATATCACCGCCGAACATATGCAGCCAGAAAGTGAGATAAGGATTTAATGTTGCGGTTAGATCGAAACAAGGACTTAGAAGAATAGCTTCTTTTTCAAAGCACGAAGAAGCTTCGAGGTAAATATATTTTCCTGTACCCGTTGTATGATCGCTTGCCGGACCAGTGGCGGTTGTTGGAGTTGCACCCTGATTAATTCTCCAGTCAATATCATCCAGAGAATTATTAGCGACGTTAGTCCATCCATTTCCGATTGTACAGTTTGTAGATTCGCAATTCATGGACGTGGCACATACAGCGAAACTTGTGAATGATTCAAGAACGGAAATAGTACCCGCTGTACCATTTACAATGTTGAATACAACTTCGACAGTATCGTTGAAATGATTCAAATCACCTCCTATATCAATCCAGACTTTTACTGTGTGAGTGCCCGGACTAACAGTTAATGTTTGTGCAAAAGTAAAGTTGTATAATGATCCGTTAACTACAGGTCCGGTGATATTTTCAGTAACCGTTGCTCCGTTATCCAGAGTGTAATTGGCCGTAAAATTTGTCAGAGCAGTTTGACCCGGATTTGAAATAATTAATTTCACCGGAAATGCTCCAAGGTTTTGGCAATCGTTAATTGTTCCGCTTGCCGGCGAAGAAATTTCCAATGCACCATCCAGTTGAAGGCTGCAGTTAAATAATCCGGGCTGTTGATTAATTGCATTTGCACGGCAACCTTTACCGCCATTTGGTCCGAGAGCCTTCACACTAAACCATTGCTCGGCCAGCGGATCAAAGCCTGTAACCTTAAAACTTGTTGCTGTAGTTGTTCCGGCAAAATCCATATACTTTGAACCCAGTACACTTACATCGTATCCTGTTGCATTTTGAACAGGATCCCATGCGAGTCCGATGGAATCGGGACAGGCAAACGTCACATGCAAATTCAATGGAACTTTCATAATTGTAAACATCGAATCACTTACATCCGATAAGCCATTCCTCGTAACTCTGATCAGCATCTGATCCTTGCTCAAAACCGGGACGGTCCATGACAAATATCTTTCAGTACCTGCAATACCTGTAGATATATTGTTCCAATTCGTTCCACCATTATCAGAGTAATCAACATCGAATGTACCCGTATATCCAGTGGCATCCCAGCGTATTAATTCTGTTTCGGCGGGTACCAGACCTTCGCCGCCATTAGGATAAGTAACGGTAACACTTGCATCATTAAATTCATAAACGATGAAATATGTTTGTACTCCGACAGGTACCTGGAATCCGTCAATATTTATTTCATAAGAACCCGCGACCGGATTATTGATACGAACCTGTTCGGAATTGTTAAGTGAATCAACTCCCGGAACTGCATCCGTATTCAGATTAGTCGGATTAGGGGTAGGGTCAAGTACGAGTGGAAGATAATTCTGACCATTTTGAACCCTGGTTACAACAAGGTTTAAATCATTCACAAGATTTTTTTGAGAAGCAACAGCGCCTTCAATATCGTTCCAGTATATCATTACTCGTAGTTCGGTTGTATTGGCAGGAACAGTAATATTGTGAGTGCGTGATTGCCCCTGAGAAACAGAGTCAATAAAATAATTTCCCTGTTCAATTGTTTTCAATGCCTTGAAACTATTTATTCGTCCATATCCGTGCTGAAAATCAGGTCCGGGATTTCCCAGGTCTTCAGCAGTGTTTAGTATACAGGCTTTTATTAATCCGGCCGGAACAAGAGAAACGGAATTGATTTCTTTGTAAGCCTGGTATAGTTGAGCGAGACAACCTGCAACACCCGGGCATGCGGCTGATGTTCCGCCACCAACCTGATACGTATTATTTTCATCGGTAGAACGCTGATCATATCCGTTTGAACAAATATCCGGTTTAAGCCTTCCGTCAACTGCCGGTCCGCGGGAACTGCTCGTTTCAAGTTCATCGACATTGTTCAGATTTCCTACAGCGATTACATTCTTTCCCATCTTAAATCCGCCTGTAATATTTCCCCATACATTTCCCGCGCCATAACTGCAATCAGTTGTTCCGGCATTTCCTGCCGAGAAACAGAAATTGAACTCAGAATTTTGATTAATCAGTTGGTCTCCAAGTTGCGAGTCGGAATTATATTCATTACAGTTTTGCGCATAGGAGGTAGAGGTAATGACGATTCCGTAATTCATGTAATTATTTACGGCGTCGTTAATCTGAGGGTATCCTGAAATATCGTACACATGCAGATAAGCACCTGAGGCCATTCCTTTAATTCTCGGTATCAGGTTTCCGGCACCGACGCAGATCCCGGAAGTCATGTCTCCATGATTCCCGCCCAGGCCTGAAAGATGTTGTGTGACCCTTCCTTTAAAATCAATGTGCGGACCAATTTCTCCATCGTCCGCCAGTCCGATTACCACGCCGCTACCATCATAATGCCGGCCTGTTGTATAATCAGAGTTGATAATATTGCTGCGATGCAAACTTCTTCCTTCAGTGTCATCCGGAGTGGAAGGCATTGAAACGGGTTCAATGAAATAAATGAAAGGTAGATTCACCAATGAATTTAATTGTTCGAATGGAAGCCTGATGGTAAATGAATGTGTTGGGGCAGTATTACCAATGATTCTAAATCCTGCAACAGTCAATAACTGACGGGCTCTTTCCTGCGCGATATTCTGCTGAACATGTACGATGAGGTCAGCATGTCCTTTTTCAATTATTGTATGTGCTGGAAAATCCTGTCCGTTTATTTTTCTGTTTAATTTATAAGCGGCATCCCATTTCAGAACGGAAGAGATTTTAAGTGCAGATGCATTCGCTTTATCAAATGTTACCGGAATCGCGCAGTTATAGGAACGGTAAGGAAGATAGTTGTTCAATAAAATACCGGATGCTTTTATTTTCTCTTTTAAAGCTGCATCAGGATATTCGCTGAACTGAATAATACGGTAATAATAACCATCAATCACTTCATCATTGTTAACGGGAGTTGATGAAAACTCATTGAGATTTGACGGAGGATAAACTGTTCCGGATTGAAGCAGAAGGGCAGAAGAGGGGTCTTGAGCACCTTGTACCATAATTGTTAAGAACAACAAGATTACTGATGTATAAATTAATTTCATTCGTTTGGTTTTGGTGCAGTAATGTACGTTTTTTCGACAAAAAAACAGTCAGAAAAGTAGCTAAACCGGCTTCAGAGACTTAGTATCATGTAAACATTACAGCCCCCGTGACCCGTATTTCCAATAGGGTCAGAATTTTTTTCGAAACCGAATGATTTATACAGACTGATAGCGGCATGCATATCACTCAGTGTTTCAAGGTACACAAGCCGGTAACCGAATTCTTTCGCTTTTATCAGGCATAATTCGAGGAGTTTTTTGCCCAGTCCCAGACCCCGAGCTTCTTTTTTCAGAAACATTCGCTGCAGTTCACAGGTATTTTCGTCCCCGCCTGCAAGGGGTGCAATGCCACATCCGCCTGCCATTTCACCTTCAACTTCCGCGATATAATATATGGAGCGCTGACCCCTGAAATTCTGATACATGGTTTTCAAAGCCGGATCTCCGATAATGGTTGTTTGAGGATCGGCCCGGAATTCTGTCATCGCTTTACGAATAATGTTTTCCAGCTGACTGTTATCTGTCTCGCTGATTAAACGAAAACTCACTTTCTGATGTCCGTGTATAGTATCTGACATGAGATATAATATTTTAGAATCCGGATCGCTAAGATAAATCATTCCTATTTCCATTATATTGTGCCGATGTTTTTTGAGTACTTTTTAGTGTTTCTCGGTTCGATGTTAGTTGACATACTACCGATTCCGCTTCCGCCCGCATTTGTCGTTATGGTCTACTTGCAGATCAGGTTCAATCTGAATATCTGGTGGGTAATTATTGTCGGAGTATTAGGGTCAATTATCGGAAGGTTTATATTGACACTATATATTCCGTATCTGTCCGGAAAAATCTTCAAACAATCGAAAAATGATGAAGTAAAACTCCTGGGACAAAAACTGAGGGAGAAGGGATGGAAAAGTCATATGTTTATTTTCCTGTATTCTCTGTTGCCATTGCCAACTACTCCGCTATTTCTTGCCGGCGGAATGGCAAGGTTAAGTCCGGGTTTCATTATTCCCGGTTTTACACTCGGAAAATTAATCAGCGACTTCATTGCTGTTTTTACAGGTAAATATGTCGCGGAAAATACAACTCATCTGGTCCACGGAATGATAAACTGGAAATCAATAACAGGTTTATTTCTGGGCCTCATATTGATTTTCGTATTTCTGTTTATTGACTGGACAACACTTTTGACTAAGAAAAAATTTGTACTTAAGTTTAATATCTGGAACAGGTAACGTGTGATTCCATTGTTCACAAGCAAATATTTTTACCTTTGAGTCCGAAATTAATTACCCTTTGTCGACTGGTAAGAACGTAAACAAGCTGACTGCAGCAGGTCTGCTTGTAACACTCGGAATTATATATGGTGACATTAGTACTTCACCGCTTTATGTGATGAAGGCCATTGTCGGCGACAAACCTATTTCTCGTGACCTTGTTTTGGGCGGAGTCTCCTGTGTTTTCTGGACACTGACTCTTCTAACGACTATAAAGTATGTAGTACTTGTATTAAGAGCCGATAATAAGGGCGAGGGTGGTATTTTTTCATTGTATGCACTCATCCGTAAAACAAAACTTAAATGGTTGTTCTTTCCCGCTATTATCGGGGGGAGTGCATTACTGGCCGACGGACTCATTACTCCTTCAATTTCTGTATCATCGGCGGTTGAGGGTTTAAGGTATTTCAAATCGGATATCGCCACCATTCCAATCGTAATCGGAATCCTTTTCGCTCTCTTTTTCATTCAGCAGTTCGGTACATCTTTCGTCGGAAAGTTTTTTGGTCCGATGATGTTTGCCTGGTTCTCCATGCTTGCTTTGCTGGGCTTCAATATGCTGCTTACCAATCCGGATATTCTGAATGCCATTAATCCATACTATGCATACCGGCTTTTGGCGGATACACGTTACGGATTTGCCTTACTGGGAGGCGTATTTCTTTGCACGACAGGAGCCGAAGCATTGTATACGGATCTCGGGCATTGCGGGAAAAAGAATATACGAATCAGCTGGACTTTTGTAAAAATTTGCCTTTTGCTGAACTACTTCGGACAGGGATCATGGATGTTAAATCATTTAGGTGAAAAGCTGCAGGGACATAACCCTTTTTATTCAATTATGCCTTCCTGGTTTTTAATTATCGGAATCATCATTGCCACCATGGCTGCTGTCATAGCCAGCCAGGCATTAATAAGCGCTTCGTTTACTCTTGTGAATGAGGCTGTACGACTGAACTTCGGTCCGAAGTTGAAAGTGGTTTATCCGACAGAGCTGCGGGGACAGGTTTACATACCGACAGTCAACTGGATTTTATGTTGCGGTTGTATCGGAATTGTGCTGTTGTTTAAGGAGTCCTCGGGAATGGAGCATGCATACGGTCTTTCCATTATACTTGCGATGATGATGGATACGTTTTTGTTCTCTTTCTATTTATTCGTGAAGCGATCCTCAATTTATCTGATCGGTTTATTCTTCCTGGTATTCATTACCATAGAGGGCTCTTTTCTGGCGGCGAATTTAGATAAACTTGTACATGGCGGCTGGGTGACATTGATGGTGACTTCATTCCTTGTATGGAACATGTGGAGTTGGTACATGGCAAGGAAAATCCGAAACAAACTCGTTGAATTTATCAAGCTCAATGATTACCTGCCGGTACTTACCGACCTAAGTAAAGACACAACAATTCCAAAGTATGCGACACATCTTGTATATATGTCTAGTGCAAATAGCCATGATGAGGTTGAGTCTAAAATCATTTATTCAATCCTGCAAAAACAGCCGAAGAGAGCGGATATTTACTGGTTTGTACACGTAGATGTAGTAGATGAGCCCTATAAGATTGCATACATGGTTCATGAAATAATCAATGACAAAGTAATTCGTGTCGATTTCAAACTCGGTTTCCGGATCGAACAAAGAATCAATATTCTCTTCAGACAGGTTGTGGAAGATCTTGTTGCCAATAAAGAGGTTAATATCGGAAGCCGTTACTATTCACTCAGTAAAAATCACATGATTGGTGATTTCCGGTTTGTGGTTATTGAAAAATATATTTCGAATGATAATGTATTTAACTTCTTCCAGCGAATCATTCTGGGAAATTATGCTTTTCTTAAGGCGTTGGGACTTCCGGAAGAAAAGGCATTCGGACTGGATACCAGCCTGGTTACTGTTGAGAAAGTTCCGCTTGTTCTGAATCCGCCTAACAAAATCGAATTGAAGAGGATTGATTCACAGTATTAGAGGTTGGATTTTAGATTTGATAGATTTAGTTCAATATCCATTTTTCCTTCTTCAAAAACTCCGTTAGCTTTTTCCCGATCGCTTCATTCGAATAATTTTCTTCTGCGAATTTTCTAGCATTGATTCCGATCTGTCGGCACCAATCCGGATTCTCAACACACTTTTTTACCATTTTCATGAATTCTTCGGGTGTATCGGCAATGAGAATATTCTTTTCGTGTTCGGCCGGAATTCCTTCGGCGCCAATTGTCGTGGAGATGATTGTTTTTCCGTGAGCCATACCCTGAATAATCTTTACCCTCATACCGCTTCCTGAATGCAGCGGGACAATCATTATTTGTTTACATCTCATGTATGCATGCGCATCTTCAATTCGACCCTCACATTTTACAGAGGGATGATTTGCATTCATGAGATGATCGGGAAAACTTCTGCCGGCCAGAAATAATTTTAATTCGGGAGAAGAAGCATGAATAAGAGGCCAGCACTCGATTAAAAACCATTCGACACCTTCCAAATTAGGCATCCAGTCCATTGAACCGAGATGAAATAAACAGATTTCTGCTTTCTCATTTGGGTCAAAGACGTATTCACTAATATCCATACTCATCGGAAGAGTAAGAATTGGTCCGCCATACTCATGCCTGAACAATTCTTCATCAACAGTTGTAATCGGAACGAGAGCATCAATTTTTTTTAAAGTCTCCAGTTCATAGCTTTTTAATCTCGACGCTAAAAAACTAAGTAGCATTTTCTTTAAAATATTTTTCTCAACCGAGGCCAGTCTTTCCCAGATAACATGTTCGACATTATGAGCACGGAGAACTATACGAGCTTTGGAATTTTGGCGTACGCAATCAATGTAGGGTGCGGCAAACAATGTCTCCAGCTGAACGACATCAAATTCATGGCTCCTTAAAATGGATTTGATTTCATTTTCTGCGATAGGATCGTGGAAACGTGAAATGTTATATGATTCGGATGTAAAAATACTCCGTATCATTCCTGTTGCGGTTACCCTTGTGTCAATATTCGCGCATCTAAAATGAAGAGTTTTTCTTAAAGACTCAGGAATTGATGAAGGTTCTGTAAAATGCTTGTTAGTATTTAAAGCGAACTGATGCACTTCATTCCCTGCCTTGTTAAGAGCAACGGCCATATTCATCATGACGATGTTTCCGCCATCAATAGGAGGATAGGGTACACGGTGGCAGATTTGTAATATTCGCACGAAGCCTTTTAGTTTTTAGTTTTTGAAAAAGGATTCATTCGCTTAAAGAAACGCACGTATGCATCCTTGTCAAACAATCCGCTGTCTGTCGTCGCTTTATAGGTGAGAAAGATTCCAACAGGTAACAATATTAATGTTGAAACCCACATGCCTTTCCATGCAGGAATGACTCCTTCCCGTGCAAACTTCTCTCCTGAAATAGATATGACATGATAGATAACAAAAAATAAAACTGAAACTACAACCGGCATTCCCAGTCCGCCTTTGCGAATTATAGCACCCAATGGCGCGCCGATGAAAAACAAAATCAGACATGCAAAAGAAAGCGTAAACTTTCGCTGCCATTCGATCTGATGCTTTGCCAGACTTCTCTCTTTGAATTCAAGATCCTGCATGGCGTCAACCAAAATATTCTGAACATTTTTAACGCTCCATGCGGCTGTGGAGTTATTGAGTTGTCTCTTTGCCGGATCCTTAATATTGAAAATACCCGTATCTTTCAGTTGACTCAGGTCGCGCTTTCTCAGGCTGGTGTCTATACCATAATAGGTAATAATCTGTTTATAAATATCGGACTGACGCTCTTTCACTTTTCTGTCAATCGAGTCGGCAGCATAGGTAAGCTGTCTCAGATTCAGCATCTGATAATTGTCTTTAAAGAGCTGTTCATTCGTACGAGTCATCTTGAACGAACTGAGATCAAATCGTACAAGTTCTTCTTCGAATTCCGTTCGTAAAAGCGGACGAGACATTTTACCGTGTTTGCCTTCCTGTTCTTCGTAACTGGCTCCCTTGTAGAGTGTCAACAGCAAATAGCGTTCATCATCCGACATAGCCATTTTTCCCCGCTCGGCTTTGATCATTTTAGTATTGCCCCTGTTTTCTGTATGATCGTAAATCAGAAGATCTTCCAGAGTCTGACCGTCGCTGTTCTTCTTATTTATGCGAATGGAATATCCGTCAATACCATTGTAAAAAACACCTTCCTTAATCATAAGCGCGGGTTTCTGCTGCCTGACATCATACAATAGAGCATTCATTTTAAGATTTGCAACCGGGAGGACATAATTGCTAAAATAAAAAGCAGTCAGACAAATCAGAAGAGCCGTGATTGTAAGCGGCCTCATGACTCTTTGCAAGGAAACGCCGGCCGATTTGCAGGCGGTAAGTTCGAAATGTTCGGCCAGGTTGCCGAAGGTCATTATTGAGGAAAGCAAAAGCGAAAGCGGCAGGGCGAGGGGGATAAGGGTAACCGAAACATAAATCATCAGTTTAATGATTATCAAGGGTTCAAGGCCTTTTCCCACCAGATCGTCAATGTACTTCCACAAAAACTGCATAAGAAGTACAAAAAGCGAAATCAGGAACGTGACAACCATCGGTCCTGCGAATGCACGTAAAACAAGTAGGGTTAATTTCTTCACGCTATATTTGTCCCTCAGACAAACGGTGTGCAAGTTAATAAATTGAATTTTAGTGAGGCGGAGGCGGCAGCGGTAAATGACAGCAGTTTTTTTCTGCTGAAACACAGCGCTACAAAAAAGCTAACCGGATTATTCGGTGAAATGGAGGTCGAGTATAAGAGACGATTTCAGGAGTATGGTATTGAATATGAGGGCCTGAATTTTTCGGCTGGTAAAATCTTTCGTGGAGAAAATTATCTTCTGTATCCGTATATTCTGCTGGATTATCCCCGGTTGTTTTCGACTGAAAGTATTTTCGCTTTCAGATCCATGTTCTGGTGGGGTCATGAATTCAGTTTTACTCTGCATCTGCAGGGGCATGCATTCGAACGATATTCTGAAGCTATTTTTAACAGACTGGACAGCCTGATAGGAAAGGACGTGTTTTACTGTGTAAATGACACACCCTGGCAGTATAATTTTGCGGAAAGCAATTATAAATTATTGCAAAACATACCCGGAAGAGAGGAAATTTTCAAAAAGTCCTTCGTAAAATTAAGCAGGAAACTTCCGGCAGTCCGCTATGAAGAAGCAGCCGAATATGGCCTTGAAACTTTTAAAATGTTTTTTGATTTAATCAGGAGCCGATAATGTGCATCAACGTATGTATCTGGCTATCCCATAACATCTTGTTCGCATCTTTCTCATCTTCCTCGGCAAAATCTGTTATAATAAGGGCGACATCGCCGGTAATTTCATCCTGAATAATTTCAAACTGAAAATACGTTTCGTCTTTCTTATCATCTGTTACCCATTTATAGCGGATAAGTGAATTTTCCTTTTTATTAACGATATGGGCACGCTGCTCGGAACCATCCCAATGAAAAATGAAGTCACCTTCACGAATAGTTACCTTATCGGCAAACCATTCCTCAAGACTGCTGGCATTACTCAGGTAATTGTAAAGAATCTTAGGGGACGATTTAATTTCAAATTCAATCGAATACTTTACTTTCTTTTTTGTTTTTGTTTCTTGCTTCACGTTAATTCTAAAATGGTTACTGATAATTGTATTTGGGCAATATAGACATAATTTTTCGATTTAAACAAGGATATCCTGCATAACTATGGTTATCTTTGGAATAGGATGAATAATGATAATTATGATCCAGATAAACCATTGCCCTGTAACCGAAAATAGGAGGAAATAATACTTTCAAATGGTGGGAGGATATGCCAGGGTTGTGGAAAGCAGTTAACAGATTTTGGAAAAAAATTCACTATATTAGTTCAAAACAAAAAATACCGCAGGGCATGAGTAGATTATACATTTTAATACTAATTTTTATAAAACCGCTAACAGGCATTTGCATAGTCATCGATCCTGATACGCTTATTCATAAAGGGTCATCATGGAAATATCTTTCTGACGGAATATATCCTGGTTCTGCCTGGACTCAGGTAAGTTTTAATGATAGTTTATGGCAGACAGGAGATGCCGAATTGGGTTATGGCGATAATGATGAGACTACTGTCGTAGGCTATGGTCCGGATCCGAACAATAAATATATAACAACCTATTTTCGCAAATCATTTAATTATCAAAATCTGTCTACCTGCAGGGGAATCAGGATTGATTTAAAAAGGGATGATGGCGCTGTCGTGTATTTAAACGGGCAGGAAGTTTACAGGAGTAATATGCCGGCGGGAACAATCAGTGAAAATACACTTGCAATTTCCTCCACATCAGAAGCAGAGGAGGAGAACTTTACTCTTATTGCAACAGGAATTCCAAATCTGTTAAACGGACTGAATTTAATAGCTGTTGAGGTTCATCAAAATGAAGCAAACTCCACAGATATGAGCTTTGACCTGAGTCTTATCGCAGATACGGATGTTGAAATTGTGCGCGGTCCTTACCTTCAGATAGCTACGCCGAATTCAATGACGGTTTGCTGGAGAACAAGTGTGCCTGATATTTCCAAAGTATATTATGGTACGACTCAATCATACACTGATTCAGTTTTTGATCAGGCTTTGGTAACAGATCACTTCACTAAAATCAGCGGACTATTGCCTAACACTAAATACTATTACGCAGTTTGCTCCGGAAGTGAGATATTGAGAGACGGGGCTGAACAGTATTTTATAACGCCACCTCTGACAGGAACATCAATGCGAACGCGGATATGGACCATGGGCGATATGGGAATAGGTAGCCATGAGCAGAACCAGGTTCGTGATGCATATTATAACTACATGGGAGGCGACTATACAAATTTGTTTCTCGCGCTTGGAGATAATGCCTATACTTCAGGTACTGATGAAGAGTATTCAAATAATTTTTTTACCAATCATTACGAGGATTTACTTGCAAAAACGGTAGTCTATTCCACTTGTGGGAATCATGATTATTATTCAGCCTGGGGCTCAAATCAAACCGGTCCGTACTACGACATATTTAACTTCCCGAAAAACGGAGAAGCCGGGGGAGTTCCATCCGGCAATGAAGCCTATTATTCTTTTAATTATGCGAACATTCATTTTATAAGCCTCGAGTCAAATATTGATTCATTCGGAATGACAAATCTGAATCAAATGGCAACATGGTTGTTATCTGATCTTGCGAATAATACACTCACGTGGACCATTGTTATTTTTCATTGTGCACCTTATTCTATGGGTTATCATAACACCGATGTTTCTGACAACGGAATTTACATGCGTGAAAATATTGTTCCTATTCTTGAATCGTATAATGTCGACCTGGTACTCAGTGGTCATGCTCATGATTATGAAAGGACTTTTTTATTAAAAGGACATTTCGGAATGTCATCAACATTTAATTCATCGTTTATAAAAGATGCGGGTAGCGGAGCCTTGCCTGACTATTATGATAAAAGACAGCTGACAGATTCGGGAACTGTTTATTGTGTGGTAGGCTGTGGCAGTGACCTCGAGCCGGTAAGTTCGGGCTGGCCTCATCCGGCCATGTATGTAGCCTATGATAATGTTTATGGATCAATGGCAATTTCAGTTAATGGTGATACGCTGGATGCTGATTTTATAGATAAGAACGGAGCCATCAGGGATAATTTTACCATTATAAAACATGCGGTTATCGGAGTCGATGAATTATCTTCAAACAATTCTATACTCAACTTATTTCCTAATCCGACGAATTCAATCCTGAATATAAGGTTTCATCAAAAAATGAGCAGTGAATTTGAAATCAGAATTATCAATTCACTAGGAGAAATCATTCAAACATACCATGATTCAGGCAATTCCTTCATGACTCAGTTTGATTCAGGAAATCTTGCTTCCGGAGTATATATGGTTTCTGTTTATGGCAATTCATCAATGACGAAAAGCATGTTTGTTAAGGAGTGAGTTGTTAAATGACCGAAGAACATTTCAATTTATCTGTTCTTTAGTATAATAGTTAATTCTTCATTTCCGATAAAATACCAGTATCTGAATATGAATGAAAAGATTTTTATAACTACTCTGGAGAAAAACCCCGGTGGCTTGTTTTTATTTTTAAATCCGAATAAATTAATAAAATTCAATAGTATCATCAGACTGTCGCCACCTCTGTATTTTACATCAACAACATCAAAATTATTTTCATTTGCAATTCTTCTTAAGGCATTTTCATTGAAGTGATTTATATGAACAGGTACCTGCCACCATCCCCAATACCTGCGAAAAACTTTTCGGCAGATTGAATCTGAATTTGGTACGCTGATTATTAGTTTACCGTCTTTGGATAAAATCTTTCTCAATCCCTGCAGAATATCCTTCGGTTTCAGAATATGTTCGAATACATGTGATAAAATTACTATGTCGAATTTTTCGTTTTGTTTAGATAAAAAATCCTCTACACTGGTTTCTTTAACATCAAGACTTTGCCCGTTACAGTATTTCACGGCTTCTTTATCCAATTCAATACCTTTCACCTTGTAGTCAGCTTTCAAACACTGGAGGAGATAACCATATAAGCAACCAATTTCAAGTGCGGACGTATGTTCTGATTTGCTGCATTTCTGTTTAATAAATTCAGAAAGCTTTTTGGCCCGCATTTTCTTCTCATCATAAATTAACAGATGAACCGAATACTGGTATGAATTCGTATAGATATCTGATAACAGATTTTCGTCCGGAACAGGGTAGGTGATAATATTAGTACAGGTATCACATTTTATTAAACCCCAGGGCTGGTTTGTATAAACAGATGTAAGTCCATCATAAATTTTTTCACCGATTCTACCATTACAACAGGAACACTGAAAATTAAATTCAGATGCCGAATTTTTGGGATTAGGCTTGTTTTCTGTCATAAGGTTTCATAATTGAAAAAACATAAACTTAATACCGGGAACCCAAAAAAATCAAGCTATTTAAAACCTGACTACAAATAAATAAAAAATTTATTAGTAGCGAGGGGGGGAGTCGAACCCCCGACCTCAGGGTTATGAATCCTGCGCTCTAACCATCTGAGCTACCTCGCCGGAATTGGGGTTGCAAATATAGTCTTTCGTTCTTATTTCCGAATTCTATTGTATCATTTTTTTACAATGAATCTCGTCCTTATAAATGAAAAATGACAACACTATACATGTTGTCATTTACTATAAGATTAGCTAAATACTGTTGCAGAGCATATTTAGCTCTTCCGTTTGAAGAACTTCAGACTCCGGAAGCCCAATAAGGGCAAACCGGCCTCAAGATTAAGACTGAGGAGTGTCAGTCTTCTTCATGTCCTGGATAGCATCACGCATTTCCTGACATGCACGTTTTACGTCCTGAAGACCTTTACGTACTCTTGTTCCTGCTGCGGCATTGCCTTTTTCAGAAAACTTAATTACGTCCTCTTCTATAGCTGCAATTAGCTGTTTGATTTTTTCGTATTCTTTCATTGTGTTGTGATTTTTGAGTGGTTGTTAGGAAGATATTTGAGATTATTTTTTTAGAATGCAGCAATCTTATCAGACATGTATTCGCCTGCCTTTAATTTTACATATGCCTTACTGAATGCATCTATTGTGTATTCAACATCTTTCATCGTGTGTACGGCAGTAGGAATCAGGCGAAGTATGATTACTCCCTTAGGAACAACCGGATAAACAACGACAGAACAGAAGATGTCATAATTTTCTCTCATGTCGTAAATCAGGTTCGTAGCCTCACCAATAGAACCATTCATGAAAACAGGTGTTACTGGCGATTCTGTCTTTCCAATATTGAAACCTGCTTTCTTTAATCCGCTCTGAAGCGCATTAACTATCTTCCATAAATCCGCTTTCAATTCAGGCTTTGTGCGCAATAATTCCAGTCTCTTTAAAGCTCCCGTAACAAGGGCTGATGGCAAAGATTTCGCGAAAATCTGCGAACGCATATTGTATCTCAGATATTCTACAACGTCTTCACGACTTGAAATAAAGCCGCCGATCATTGCCATACTTTTTGCAAATGTTCCAAAGTATATATCTATCTGATCCTGAACTCCCTGTTCCTCGCCGGTTCCTGCACCTGTTTTACCCATCGTTCCGAATCCATGTGCATCGTCAACAAACAACCTGAAATCAAATCGTTCTTTTAAAGCGACTATCTCCTTCAACTTGCCCATATCACCACTCATGCCGAATACTCCTTCGGTAATTACCATGATCGACCCGCCTGTTTCTTCAACAATGCGCTTTGCACGCTCCAGTTGTTTTGCGCAATTCGCTATGTCATTGTGAGGAAAAACAAATCTCTTTCCCATATGAAGCCTGACACCGTCAATAATACAAGCGTGACTTTCGCTGTCATATACGATAACATCATGACGATCAACAAGGCAGTCAATGGCCGAAACCATTCCCTGGTATCCATAATTCAACAGAATGGTATCTTCTTTCCCCATAAAGTCGGAAAGCTCATTTTCTAGCTGCTCATGCTGATTCGTATTGCCTGACATCATTCGGGCTCCCATCGGTGATGCAAGTCCGTATTGCTTCGCACCTTCAAGATCCGCTTTACGGACTTCAGGATGATTTGCAAGACCCAGATAATTATTAAGACTCCAAACTAAACGCTCTTTTCCACGGAATACCATTCTTGAACCGATATCTCCTTCGAGTTTGGGAAACGTAAAATAACCGTGAGAGTCTTTTGCATGCTGACCAATCGGTCCCCGGTTCTTCTTTATTTTTTCGAATAAATCCACCTTAAAATGTTTATGCTATGTAACTTAATTATTGATTTCTATAGAGGGGAAGTTTGCCGGAACTGACCACTATATTGGCAAAAGTAATTATTTTCGAGGAAAAACCAACTTTTGAACTTTCCCGGCCGGTAAGTTATTATCAGGGTTTTGAACAGGATTAATGGCTTTTTTTATTGGTTTTCAAATATTCAGGACTGAAATTAGTTAGATAATAAGTGATTTTAGTGAAAATTTCAGCAAAGGAGCAAAATACCTTTTTATTAATTTTTCTGATTTATGGTCATTCGGCTTATACTGTTACTACAGCTATTAATTTACTCAAATAGCTACGGTCAGGAGATTTCTAATTCAATACTCACTTACGGGAATTTTGGAAGTCAGCTACCTTTGGTAATCTGACTTCATTGTTTCAATTTCAATAGTGCCGGTTTAATAAAGTCTTCTTTGCTGAGAGAGAAAAAAAGCCGACTTTCGGAACATGAAATCTTTGAAAACTCTCTCTATTGCGGCGATCTTATTTGCAATTGCATGTACTCAGGCTAATGCGCAAAATCTTCAGTTTAGAAGTAATTTAAGTTATGGATCATCTGTGCTTTCAAATATCTGCGGCTATGTTGATACAACCGGAATTGAATATGCGCTTGTAGGTACTGAAAACGGCATGGATATCGTAGATGTCAGCGATCCTGCTAATCCTGTAATTCGATTTTCAGTCCCCGGACCTCAATCAGCCTGGCGTGAAATCAAGACCTATCGCAAATACGCATACGTCACCACAGAAGGCGGAGGGGGTTTGATTGTTGTTGATCTGACTCAATTACCCAATAATATAAATTACCAGAATTATACCGGTGATGGTGCAATTGCAGGTCAGCTCGATGCTATTCATGCCTTGCATTGTGATACGGCAACCGGATTTCTTTATTTATTCGGATCAGGATTATTCAGTGGTAGTACCGTATTTCTCGACCTGAGCGATCCGTGGAATCCGACTTTCGCTGGAAATTATATGTATGCACCTGATCCTTATGTTCACGACAGCTATATTTTAAATGATACAATGTATGAATGTCATATCTACGGCGGATTTTTCACCATTGTCGATGTGACTAATAAAGCGAATCCGGTTTTGCTGGGTACGCAAACTACTCCCACTAATTTCACACATAACAGCTGGCTGTCTGTTGACGGCAATACACTTTTCACGACCGATGAAAATACCAATTCATTTCTTACCGCATATGATATCACTGATCCCGGTAATATTCAGGAATTGTCAAGATTCCAGACTGCGCCCGGTTCAGGAGCCATTGTTCACAATACACATATTCTGAACGACTACGCAATTACATCCTGGTATAAAGAAGGTGTTGTTATTACCGATGTTTCAAGACCTCATAATCCGATTGAAGTCGGACACTATGATACATATCCTCAGGGAAGCGGCGACGGATTCAACGGTTGCTGGGGTGTTTATCCGTTTCTTCCATCAGGAACAATTGTAGCTTCCGACATTGATAACGGATTGTTTGTACTTACTCCAACATACATTCGCGGATGTTACCTCGAAGGTATGGTGACTGATAGTATTACGAGTTCAATTATTAGCGGTGCTTCATTATCTATAGTTTCAACAACAATTTCTACTGTTAGTAATTCAAATGGTGACTATGCAACCGGCACCGCTACTGCCGGAACATATGATGTTACCGTTTCAAAAGCCGGTTATATTACTAAACATATCACAGGCGTTGTCTTAACAAACGGAGTTTTAACAACTCTGAATGTCGAACTGGCACCAATGCCTTCCTTCGTATACAGTGGGACAGCAACTGATAGTCTGAGCGGATTACCACTTGCAAACGCTACGGTCGTATTGCAGAATTCTTCTCTCACTTATACGGCAACTTCAAATTCAAATGGTGATTTTTCTTTTCCCGGTGTTGTTGACGGAACATACGATATGGTGATCGGTAAATGGGGCTATCAGACTCAGTGTTCGTCGAAAAATTTAGCCGGTGGCGCTGTTCTAACTGCGGAACTTTCCCGGGGATATTATGATGATTTCACTTTCGATTTCGGTTGGACTGTCATTAGTTCGACTTCAAACGAATGGGAAAGAGGCAAGCCAGTTGGAACCTTTAACAACAACAGTGTAGAAATTAATCCGGAGTTCGATGTTACTGGTGATTGCGGTGAAAATTGTTTTGTGACGGATAACGGAGGAAATCCGTATAACAATCACGACATAGATAATGGTTTTACAATTTTGTATTCACCGGTATTCGACGGTACAATTTACATTAATCCGGAAGTCAGTTATTATCGCCGCTTCCTCGATATAGACGGACTAGGCACTCCAAATGACAGTATGGTTATTAGCATCATTAACGGAACTGATTCGGTAAACCTTGAGATGATCGGTCCGAATGATCCGACAAACGGTTCGTGGACTCAGGCTTCAATTCCACTTAGCGGACTTATCACAATTACCTCAACGATGCAATTGGTTGTCCGCGTATTTGACGACGCTCCGGGAAATATCTGTGAAGGGGCGCTCGATCAGTTTCAAATCATCGGTCAGCTTACTACCGGACTAAGTTCCGTTCATTCATTCCCTGAATTAAACGCCTATCCAAATCCGTTTAGAAGCTCAATCGTATTAAACTTGAGTTCAGAGTTTTACACAAATTCAAGTAAAGTATCGGTAAAGGATGTTTCAGGCCGAATTGTCTACAGTCAGCCATTAACCTCTTCAAAAATTGACCTGGCCGGATTGAATGATGGCTTGTATTTTTTGGAAGTCGAATCAGCGAATTTGGAGAAGCGGATTATCAGGATATTAAAGGTTAACTAAGAAATTGGGAGAATTGAGAATTTTTACTGTTTTGAAGGGTATTAAATCTTCAAAAATCAGTCTTCCTTCTTCAATATTTTCTATCTTTGCAGCCTCATGAAAATCCCCTTTTTAGGCTTAATTTTCAGTTTCTTAATTCTTGTCTCCTGCAGCAATTATCAGAAAGTGCTTAAGGGGAAGAATATGGATGAAAAGCTGGAGTTAGCTACGAAATTGTACGATAAAGGGGATTATTATAAGGCTTTACCGTTACTGGAAGAGCTTATAACAGTATTCAGGGGTACAAAAAAGGCGGAAAAGACTTATTATCTTTATGCCTATACCAATTATAAACTGGGCGATTATCAGTCCGCTGCATATGACTTTC